>JAFWJY010000084.1 GCA_017514525.1 Solobacterium sp.
CGGCGGCTTCCGCCATTCGGATACGGTGCTTGTCACGAAGACCGGCTATGAGATCATGACCCATTATCCGGTGGATCTGGACAGCCTGACCGTAAAAGAGGATCGACGTTTCAAGAAGGCAAAGGGTGCCATTATCCGGAAATTCATCAACATCAAATAGCATCAAAATATTTATTGATTTCCAAGCCAAACGCGACTAAAATATACCTATATTTCTTCATGCAAGAAGAAAAAAACAAATGGAGGAAAAGAAATGACATTCGAAGAAAAATACGCTGCTCAGGGCCGCAAACTGGATGAGCTGAAAGCCAAACTGGACGCTTCGATTGACGCCCGCAAGGTTGCCCGCGAGAAGAAACGCGACGAGATTGCCGCCGAGATTCAGGCGATGGATGCCAAGGTTGACGCATTCAACGCGGAAGTTGATGCCAAGCTCGACGCGAAGGCTGATGAAATCGATGCCAAGCTCGATGCGAAGGTTGACGAACTGGATGCCAAACTCGATGCCCAGGCGGATAAGATCAGCGCGAAGATGGACAATGCCGAGGCAAAGATGGAGGCCGGTACCGCCAAGGCCAAGGCAGCCATGACGCTGGACAAGGTCACGGCCGAGAGCGTTGCCAATGAGGCTACCCGTATCGACAAGATCCAGAAGGAAACCGCTGGTGACTTTGCCGCCGCCGAGGAGAATGCCCGCATCATACGTGAGCGCCGTGACGCCGCATGCAGCAATGCCATAATCCGCACCGAGATGAAGGTCAATGCCGCGAAGGAAAAGGTTGCCGTGCGCAGAGACGCCGTCGACAAGGCCTCCCAGGAATCCTGGATTCTTGATCTCCTTGACTATGCAGAGGGCTGCTATGAGATGGCCTATGCCTGGGCGATGGAGGCGGAATACACCATGATGGAGGCTGCCTACGAGATCGACTACTATAACGACCGCTGGGGAAAGAAAGACTAATCCATTTTATTAATAACATCAGGGAATGCCCGGAAGCCGTGTGCCGCATCATGCGGTGAGATGGTTCCGGGCATTTCAGTGTGAGAAAAAAAGAGAACAGAACCTGGCTGGAGGAATAATCGTGTTCAAAAAATGATTGGATCGACGTGGCTCTCAACAGAAATATGTAGGTAATGACATCAATGGATAACCGGCATCAAGTGAAACACAATCGGATTGCCAGGGCTTACTGATAAGCCCGTTCCGATGGAAATCAAAAAAGGAGAGACAGAGCAATGTTAAAAGTAACTTTTTTTGGAACGACGACGCTTCTGTTCGACGATGGGAAGGACCAGATCCTGTTTGACGCACATGTTACGAGGCCGTCAATAGAGAAATATGTTGCCGGTGCCGAAGTCGTGACAGACAGGAATCTGTGTGACAAGCTGATCAGGCTTCATCATATTGACAGACTGCGTGCGATTTTCATTTCCCATACCCATCATGACCATGTGATGGATGCGCCGTATATTGCCAATCAGTGCAGGGCCGTGGTATATGGCAGCGAGTCTGCAAAAAACGTCGCTCTGGGAGGCGGCGTGCCGGAGGAAAAAACGGTCGTTTTTCAGCATGGCAGTTCGTTTACCATCGGTGAATACAGGATTCGGATTCTGAAGTCGCTGCATTCCAAACCAACCAGGTTTAATGACGACCTTGGCCAGCCGATTCCGGAACCCCTGGTGCAGCCGGCAAGCCTGAGGGCGTACAAAGAGGGCGGCTCTTTTGATTTTTACATAGAGCACGGTGAAAAAAGGATTCTGATCCGGCCCAGCTTTAACTATATCAAAGGCCAGCTGGACGGTATCCAGGCTGACGTCATCTTCCTCGGCGTAGCAGGTCTTGCAAAAGCGGAGAAAGACATGGAGGAAAACTTCTATAAAGAAACCGTTGAGAAGGTGGGCGCGAAGCTGGTGATCCCGGTGCATTGGGACAATTTCTTCTCATCGCTGGAGCGTCCGGTTATCGATATGCCGGATCTGATCGAAGTATCCGAACTTGTCTTCTTCAAGCTTGCAAAGTATTGTGAGGCACAGGATGTAAATTGCCTGATTCAGTATCCCTGCACAAGTGTTGAACTCTGAAGCCAGTAAACTGTAGCTTTCCGGGCACTCGGCATCTCTTCAGTACAAAAAAACAGCCTTTTGATTGAATGGAGGATATTCATTTCATGAAATATGCATTTGTCAACGGAATAATTCTTGATGGGAAAAAAGACATGAAGCCTGTTACAGGAAGGGCAGTGCTGACAGACGGAAACAGGATTGTGGATATCGTTTCCGATCTGGCAGCACTGCGGGGGTATGAAATTATCGACTTGAAAGGTGCTTATCTTCTGCCTGGATTGATCGATTTGCATGTTCATCTAGCGCTGAGCGGAAAGCCGCCGAAACCGAAGAAAGACAACAAGGCAACAGACTATGAAAAACTGTACAAAATACTGACGGGTAATGCCCTTATCAGGGCGGCAGCAAGACAGCTGGTAGCGTCATATGCCAGGACCGAGGTGATGAGCGGCGTTACAACGATCAGGACTGTCGGCGGGGTGCTAGATTTTGATGCGCAGGTACGCGATCTGATCCGCGAAGGCAAGCTGATCGGGCCTCGGATTATCGCATCCAACACCGGTATATCAGTACCCGGCGGACATTTTGCAGGCTCTATCGCAACGCCGGTTGAGACACCCGATGAAGCGAAAGAACTGGTCAGGCAGATCGCGGCGACAAATCCCGATCTTATTAAGCTGATGATCACGGGCGGCATTATGGATTCCGATGCGGAAGGGACGCCCGGCGTTCTGAAAATGTCACCGGAGATTGTGAAAGCGGCGTGCGACGAAGCCCATAAACTGGGCTATATCGTGGCGGCTCATACTGAGAGTGCGGAAGGCGTCAAGGTTGCGCTGGAGAATGGCGTTGACACGATCGAGCATGGCGCAGAGCTTTCGGATGAGCTGGTAAAACTGTTTAAGGAACGAAAAGCGGCAGACATTTGCACCTTATCCCCTGCAATCCCATAC
>JAFWJY010000004.1 GCA_017514525.1 Solobacterium sp.
GCACTGATGACAATCGGGAAGAAATACACTGTCCGGAAAAACTGCGTCCCGTGCCGCACATTATCGACTAACAGCGCCAGCACCAGTGCAATTCCAACCTGGAAGATCAGCGTAACAACGATCATCAGTCCGGTGTTCTTGAGGCTAGTCCAGATCTCCGCATCCCCAAGCATCGCGGTGTAGTTGGTATACCATGGTTCATTCCAGGCACCTGACGGGATGCCGAGTGTACGGATCGACTGAAAGCTGTTTAGGATATTCATGAAGAACGGATAGTACAGGAAGACTGCCATAAACGCAAAGGCCGGAATGAGAAACAGCGGCAGCCATGTTTTTTTCTTATAGATATTCGGCATATACGGCTCCTTTGAAAGAAACCGGCTGTCTGTAATGAATGCCGCAGACAACCGGTTTTTCCCCTTTATTTCCTAAGATTATGATCAGTTCTGCATGGCAGCGTAGGCATCCAGGCCTTCCTGGACCGCCTCGGCAATATCCTTCTTCCCGGTTACGAGTTCAGGCATGCCGTCAAAGGTCGAGGTTCTGCATTCTCCGCTGAAGGAATCCTGTACAGCACCTGTGAAGCTGCTGACTTTTGACATCATGGAGATGGCCTTTACCTGCAGGGAGTTGAACTGTGTTTCATCTACCTTCGGCGCATTGTTCAGTGCTGTAGCAGTATGCTGTGCGAAGAGCGGAACAACTTCATCACTGGTCATATATTCCACGAAGGAAACTGCCGCATCACGCTTTGCCGGATCATCCCACGCTTTCTTGGTGATGTAGTAACCCATGGAGAGGCCGCCAATCAGATCGGTTGTCTTGCGGGCGCTCTTTGCCGGGAAGTAGGTCACATCGAAGTGATCGAGTTTTTCCGTATCAAGCGTCGAAGCGTCTTCCGGATCACTCTGGCAGTTTGCGACGATACCGCCAACCTTCCAGGAACCATCCAGCAGGAACGCAGCCTTACCGTCTGTGAACATTGCGAATGTTTCATCATCTGTCGCGGACAGTGTATTATCCGGGAAATAGCCAAGCTCATAGAGCTCTTTCACATCGGTGAGTCCATCAACCCACTGCTTGCCAAGTTCATCATCTGCCGAACCCGGGATTTCCAGATGATTCTCCGGCGTCTGCTGGTTGAAGATTCCATATTCCCACCAGTAGTGCGGAATGTTACCAAGCGCTGCGGCGATCGGTGTATAACCGGCAGCTTTGATCTTGGAGCAGGCATCCAGGAATTCCTCCCAGGTCGTATTCTCATCCGGCATCGTGACACCGGCCGCGTCTAATACTTCGGTGTTTACAAACAGTGCTTCCCAGTAACCGTTGACAGGAACTGCGTATTTCTTTCCGTCTGCCGGAGAAGCGCTGATTCTGCCGTCATCCATATTCGATGCGTATTCCGGATAGGCACCGCGGATTTCATCGATTGAGACAACTTTGCCTGCCTTTACGAAATCATTAGCGTCTGCCCCGTTGAAGAAGAACAGGACATCCGGTTCAGATCCGGTTTCAAAGTCTGTAATGACTCTGGTTTTGAAGTTTTCGTCAGATGTTGCGGAAGTATCGACGACCTTGTTTCCGGTGTTGCTTTCCCAGGCCGCTACAGAATTCTTAAAGTTCTGAGCGTTGCCGTCTTCACCGGCAAATGTTGTGGTTACGTTCAAGCTGACCGGCTCAGCAGATGCGGTTTCTGTACCGCTGGCAGCTGTTTCTGCCGGCTCATTGCCTGCCGCACCGCAGGCAGCCATTGTTCCTGCCAGCAATGCACACAGCGCGAGATTCCAAATTCGTTTCATGTTTCCCTCCATTGTTTTCATTCGTGTGTTGAGAGAGACCTGCACGCTGATCAATTCATGCATTCATCCCCTGAAGTACTGCGCATGTTCTTCTTACAGTTTCAGAGTATTCGAAACCGCTTACAGTTTGAATTGCTGAGCTTGTGACTTTTTGACGATTATTGTTGATATGGTATTTCCATGTCCATCCGGCTCAATAGTCAGACCGGACGCATCGCTGTATAGCATTTTCAGTCTGCGGTTCACATTGCGGATGCCGATCTGGCTGGCGTGTACCTGCTCTTCTGTGGAATCATTCAGCAGCGCATGAATCTTCTTCATGCTTTCTTCTGAAGGCTCGCCCTGGTTTGTCACGATGATGCGCAGGTCATCGTTGGCGTGTTTCCCGCCTTCGATCACAAGCGACACAAATCCATCATTGGAGCTGTTGCGTCCGTGTTCGACCGCATTCTCTATAATGGGCTGTATGATCAGCCGCGGCACCATATAATCCATCGCCTCCGGATTCCGGACCTCTGTTTTGCAGGAAAAGCTGTCGCCATACCGGCATTTGATAATAAACAGATACGCTTTTACATATTCCAGTTCTTCCCGAAGCGGAATGATATCCCGTTTTTCCCGGTTCAGCGTCGCTCCCATCATGACCGACAGTGCTTCGATCATCTCTGCCACTTTTTCATTGCCGCCCATCCGGGCTTCCCAGTTGATGATCTCGAGCGTGTTGTTCAGGAAATGCGGATTGATCTGTGACTGCAGGGCGTGAATATTGGCATCCCGCAGTGCGATCTCTTCGAGATAGATCTTTTCAAACTGATCTTTCAGCTTCATGCTCATCTCGTTAAAATTCTGATCCAGATTCGTGAGTTCTCCGTTTTCTTTATGAACCGGAACGGTAATGCCATAATTCCCTTTTGTGATTTCTTCCGAAGCTGCCGCAAGTTCTTCTACCGGCACGGAAATCCGCCGGTTAAAGAAATGGATCAGCAGTACAATCAACGGAATCATAAATACCAGCATCAGTCCAAACAGATCTGCCGGTGCCCGGACTTCCTGCTTGACCGCTTCGCGGTCATACCGCACGGCATAGGTCATGCGGTTACTGCCAAGATCCATGCGGTGGAGCACAATATCATCTCCCAGAAAACGAATCTCTTTATCCGTTAATGCCCCAGCTTCCGCAACTGCGGTATCCGGCCCGTTTTCATCAAACAGCAGCTTCTCTCCGCAGAACACCTCAAACCCGGTGCACTGCCAGACGGACTGCAGCGATTCAAAGATGCGCGTATCATTCAATTCCATGAACAGCACTGCATAAGGATGAAAGCTGTGATCCATGACATTGCGAACAAGATAAATGCGGTTTTCTGCTTTCACAAGTACCGTATCCGTATCGATGGTTTCCGACGCGTTTCGGACTGCCTGTTTTCCATAGGTGGAGAAAAAGCGCTGACTGCCCGCGAGATAAGTGCTCCCTGTGAAATAGAAGCGATCCGGCATGTCGGTATAGTAAAGGCCTGTCAGACGATAATCTTCATTAAACTTGTATTTTTCTTCCAGCAGACTGGTTGTGCTGGAATACAGGTCCGCTTCATTCCCATCTCTGAGATACTGCTCGTAAATACTGCGCAGCTGTCCGTTATAGGAAATATCCTTTGACTGCGTAATGCAGTCGCTGAGACGCAGTGTACAGATTTCCACAGCCTTCTCAGTCGTGATGGTGATCGTGCGTTTGATCTGTTCATTCAGGCTCCGGTAAACCTGTCCGGTAATCACAACCGCAATTAAAAGGAGCGGAAGCAGCCATCCCACTCCCAACATGCTTAACATCGACCATTTCAGAGACCGTTGTTTTTTCATTCCGTTAAGTTCATCTTAAGCCAGATTACGCAAAAACAGACAGAGAAATGCGATCTGCCTGTCTGAATCATTTCACATGTTATGCCTGAAGGCCAAGAAACCTCCGGTATACATCACAGATTTCTTCTGCCTCCGCAGCGCTGTTCATTTCGCAGAATACCCGCAGCAGCGGCTCTGTACCGGAGAAACGGACAGATACCCAGCCGCCATTTTGAAACCGCACTTTACAGCCATCCATATAGGATACCGATTCCACCGGATACGGGAACTGTGGAATCTCCTTGTTCTCCATAATCCGTTTGCTGAATTCTTCCTTCAGCTCCTGAGAAAACCGGTAATTATGTTCTGCCATACATAAATTGCCGCACTCCGCATGGATCAGATCATGGATTTCAGAAATCGGTTTTCCGGTCACCGCTATCATTTCCACCAGCAGTGCCGCTGCGTAAATGCCGTCTTTTCCCTTGATGCGGCCGCGGATCGCCATGCCTCCGGAGGATTCGCCGCCGATGATCGCATCCGTTTCATCCATCTTTGCGGAGATCCACTTGAATCCGACCGGCACTTCATAACAGTTCTCCCCGAACGATTCCGCCAGCCGGTCCAGCACATGCGTCGTACATAAGTTGCGCACGCACGGTCCCTTCATCTTTCGATACTTCACAAGATACCAGTACAACAGCACCAGCACATCATTGGGGGAAAGATATCTGCCTTTATCATCGATGAGGCCAATGCGGTCCGCATCGCCGTCTGTCGCCACGCCAAGGTCGCATTCATTGCGAATTACATAGTTGCTGAGCTCACGCATCGCATCCGGGTTCGGCGCCGGCATCTGTCGGCCAAATAACGTATCATGGTTCCCATGAATCGTACTGACTTCACATCTTGCGGTGACCAGGATCGCCTTCAGCGCCGGCTCCGATACGCCATACATCGGATCCAGTGCGATATGCAGTCCCGCCGTTCGAATCGCTGAAACGTTGATATCACTGAGGATGGAATCAATATAGCTGTTCATCGGATTGATGATTTCAATAAGGCCCTTCTCCTGTGCCTCCGCATAATCCATGGCGTTGACCGGTTTTGTGACAGCCATAATATAACGCTCAATTTCTTCCGTCTCCGCAAGATCCGCGTCGCGCCCGCCATAGGTAAAGACCTTTACCCCGTTGTAGAGTGCCGGGTTATGGCTTGCGGTAACCATCAGGCCATAATGGAGCTGATTCTGCTGCACGTAATATATAACGAGCGGTGTTGGGCAGGATTTCTCCATCAGACTTGCATGAATGCTGTTTGCGGCAAATACTTCCGCCATCCACTGCATCGCTTCCTTGGCCAGAAAGCGGCGGTCATAGCCGATCACGATGCCTTCCGCTTCGACCTGCTCCTGTTTCATTTTGTCCGCCATTGCCTGGGCAAGAATCTGAACATTTTCCTTGGTGAATTCATCACCGATAATTGCGCGCCATCCGCCTGTTCCAAATCGAATCATTGTCTGTTTTCCCCCATGATTACAATCACTTCATGTTCACTTCCTTCCGGCTGAACAGGAATGCTGGAAACCGCTTCCCCGTCCAGAAGAATCTGTCTGACTCCGTATTCTATGTGTTCCGGGTTGTTCACTTTGATCTGATATACCGCTCCGCGCCAGATACGCTGTACTTCAAATCCATCCCATTCGGATGGAATACATGGATCAACGATCAGTTTTTCAAAATCCGGCCGGATACCTAGCATGTAATGGGTTGCGCTGAAATAGCTCCACCCGCCTGAGCCAGTCATAAACGGATGATGTGCGCGTCCATAGGTCGAGTGGTCTTTTCCGCTGATGAACTGGCAATAGCTGTACGGCTCTGCCTGACGGATTTCAATCTGGTCATTCTGGTAATACGGGGTCAGTGCCCGGTAATACTCCATTGCCCGATTGCCATGCCCCATGCGGCATTCCGCTGCCCATACCCAGGGATTGGGATGGGAGAAAACCGCTCCGTTTTCCTTGATGCCGGGATATACCCGCGTCACAAATCCGATTTCATCATCCGGCTTCGTATAGGCCGGCGCATTCAACATGATTCCCCAGGGTGTCGCAAGATAAGTATGAATGGATTCCAGCGCCTGTTCGGCATAGTCCTCATAGGCACAGCCGGAAAGCACTGCCCATGCGTTGGATTCCAGATGCAGTTTCCCCTCTTCATTTGCGTCGGTACCGATCTTTTTTCCACCGCTGGTAAATCCCCGCAGAAACCACTTTCCATCCCACAGGATTTCATTCAGTTCTGCTTTCAGGCGAATCTTGGCATCATTGTAGTGATTAAAGTCAGCGGTCTTTCCCAGACGGCAGGAAATATCGAGAACGTGATTCAATGCCGCATACAGCAGGAAGGACACCAGCGCCGATTCCCCGCCGCCAAGATTCAGGCAGTCATTCCAGTCGGCCCGCAATCCTTTACAGATGCCATGGTCTCCCACCTGTTCCAGGGAAAAGTCCAGGATCTTCTTCATGTGCTCATAGACGGTGCCTTCCCCGCCATCGCAATAGCCAATTGTTTCCAGAAGAAACGCTTCATCGCCTGTTTCTTTTACATATTCCGCAATCGAAGGAATCAGCCAGAGCGCATCATCAGAACACGCATCGGAAAGGCCATGGACTTTGGAGGTGCCTTCCGGTTCCGGAATAACAGTCGGTGATTTGAACGGCTTCTTTTTCGTTTCCGTTTCGGTTTTCGGCGCAAACCATGACGGTTCAAACAGATGAATGCCATATCCGCTGGATGTAAGTGCACGTAACAGTTCCACCATCCGCTGCCGGCATTTTGCCGGATTCGAATGTATTACGGTCATCGCATCCTGTGCGGTATCCTGATAACCAAGTCCGGTTCTGCCGCCGACTTCAATAAACGAAGCGAATCTCGAAAAGATCACGTTTATTTCGCTCTGATACAGTGTCCAGGTATTGAGCATAGTGTTCATTCCTTCATCCGGAGTTTTTATCCGCAGCTGATCCTGCTTCTTTCGCCAGAAGCTGCGCAGGTTCTCGTACGCTTCATCCAGCGCTGCAGGATCCGCATACTTTTCCCGCATCGCGTTGGCTTCTGCATAACCGCCTTCGCCAAGGAAAAATAACAGCCGTCTGCTTTCTCCCGGTTTCAGCGTGAGGGTTTTCTGCAGCGCACCGCAGTGGTTTCCGCCTAACTCTTCCGAGCCGGAACACTTCCCGTTAATGACTGCCTGCGGATCGGTTTCAGTATGATAGGTGCCCAGAAAGGCTTCCCGCACACTGTCATATCCATCCGGCGCAACATTGGAGGTGAAATACTGATAGCCTTCTTCCTCGTAATACAGGTCATAAACAATGACCCCATCCCGGTAAGAGCTGCCGGAACAGTACAGTGACATCTGAAAGTTCTGGTTATCAATAGCTATGTGGTGAAAGGAGAATTCCGTATACGTAAACAGATCCAGCACCCGTGTATGATCATCTTCGTTTGTTACAGTTACATCCCATACCAGGGCCTTCTCTCCAATCGGCACAGACATCTTCTGCCTCGCATGGATCTTACTGTATCTGGATTCATAAACGGTATAGGAGAGACCATGGCGTGTACGATAGTCCGCCTGATCCAGCGATTTGCCAGTTGGCTGCCAGGATAACGACCAGTAATCCGCTGTTTCCGCATCCCGCAGATACACATAAAAGCCAGGCCGGTCCATCGGTACCGCATTACCCCGGAATCTTGTGATCCGATGATATTCCGGACTCTTGTAGAACAGATAGCCGCCGGCCGTATGGTTGACTACCGCAGCCATCTCTTCCACGCCAAGATAGTTGGTCCAGGATACTGGAAGGTCTTCCCGTTCAATTACATATTCATTTTCTGTTTCATCAAAGTAACCGTAGCGCATGATATTCCTCCGGTTGTTGTTCACCCTTATTATCAAAAAATGCCCTTTTTATCCCATAACTGAGATTGTCAGTTTTTGACTGATTTTGGGTTGCGCAGTTCTGTACTGAAATGTAAATATTTTCAGAAAAATTTTGTGTTCAATTTCAGAAAATAGATTTATAATTTTTCGCGTAGAAAAGGAAGGAAACATTATGAGTGATTATGTAGATCGAGTCATTGCCGCAACGAAGGAGAAAAACGCTCAGGAACCAGAGTTCCTGCAGACGGTTGAAGAAGTTCTCTCTTCGCTTAAGCCGGTCATTGAACAGCATCCGGAGTACGAAAAAGCTGCGCTCCTGGAACGAATGGTTGAACCGGAACGTGTAATCGAGTTCCGTGTTGTCTGGACAGACGATGAAGGCAACACCCAGGTTAACCGCGGTTACCGCGTACAGTTCAACGGTGCGATTGGCCCATATAAAGGCGGTCTGCGTTTTCACAAATCGGTTACCCTTGGCATGCTGAAGTTCCTCGGCTTTGAGCAGACCTTCAAGAACAGCCTGACCACACTGCCAATTGGCGGCGGCAAAGGCGGTTCCGACTTCGACCCTCACGGAAAGAGTGATGCCGAAGTCATGCGTTTCTGCCAGGCCTTCATGACTGAGCTCCAGCGCCACATCGGTCCGAATACAGACGTACCTGCTGGTGACATCGGCGTCGGCGGACGTGAAATCGGTTATCTGTTCGGTCAGTATCGCCGCATCCGTGATGCCTATGACAACGGTGTTCTCACCGGCAAGGGCCTCACCTATGGCGGAAGCCTGATCCGTCCGGAAGCGACCGGATTCGGCGGCATCTACTATGCACAGCAGGTATTCGCCCATGAAAACGATACGATCAAAGGAAAGACCTTCGTTCTTTCCGGTTACGGAAACGTAACCTGGGGCGCCGCAACCAAAATCACAGAGCTTGGCGGCAAGGTCGTAACGATTTCCGGTCATAACGGATATGTCTATGATCCGGATGGAGTCAATACACCGGAAAAGCTCAACTACCTGCTTGAAATCCGTTCCAGCCGCAATGCCAACGTCAAGATGTACGCAGACAAGTTCGGTCTGGAATTCCACGAGGGTGAAAAGCCTTGGGGTGTTAAGGGTGATGTCTACATTCCGTGTGCTACTCAGAATGAAGTTGGTCTGGAAGAGGCCAAGCTGATCGCTGAAAGCGGCGCGAAGTATTATTTCGAGCTTTCCAATATGCCGACCAGCAATGAGGCAATCGCTTATCTACAGTCCAAGGGCGTCATCGTCGCACCGGCAAAGGCTGTCAACGCCGGCGGTGTTGCGGTATCCGCACTTGAGATGTCCCAGAACAGCATGCGTTATGGCTGGAGCGCTGAAGAAGTTGATCAGAAGCTCAAGGACATCATGAAGTCCATTCATGACAACAGTGCCAAGGCAGCAGAAGAATATGGTCTTGGATACAACCTCGTAGCCGGCGCCAATATCGCAGGCTTCCTGAAGGTTGCCGAGGCAATGCTTGCGCAGGGCCTGTTCTGATTCCTGAAACAGTATGAACGAAGCCGCAGTCCTCAGGATTGCGGTTTTTCATTTACGTTAATCGATGATTGATTTCCATAGCACAGGTTTTTACCGGAGGCTCTGTACGCATACCATTTCCGGATTCACAACAGCACACACGCAAAACTGGCTGCTGGTTTTGTAACAGGGCAATGGTGATATATACTGAAAGCTGTTCTGAGACAGCGGATTTCTACCGACTTGATAAGGAGGAAATGATGAGAAACTATAAAACAATGATACTGACGCTTCTGTCAGCACTGGTATTCACATTAAGCGGATGCGCAAAACTGCAGTCAACCTTGAATGAACTGCAAGGAAATCTTGTGGGTGTCTCGTTTACCATGGAAACCTACGATAACTATGGAAAGCTGACGCTTACCGCCAAAGGCGACAAGATCAAACTCGCCGGCAACAAAATTGAAGAAATGATTGCGACCGATGACGGATGGGTAAGGCATTATGAAATGTCCTCTGTTATGACAGTTACGATTGATGGAAAAGAGATGGAAACCTGCGGCGATACGGTAATCTTTGCGGAGAAGGGATTGGAAAAAGCATTGGATTTTACCACCTCGGAGTTTATCAACAGTCATTCCGAGCTGGGTGATATCACCGATAATACGGTACTTGCCTACTGGATCAACGGCTATAAAAACAAATTCGGCAAAAGCAGAGTGGTAGTCGTCAAATCACAGATGGGACAGCCATTATGCGTCTATGAAGGAAACAAGGTCTACTGGGAAATTCCGGAGGATCTTCCGAAGACCACAAAACTGATGATCGACGGCAAAGCACTGTATATCCATCGGGCCAACTTCCAGATTATTGACAAGGGCCTGCTGAACTGAGTCTTGTTTTAAATATCCAGTACAATACACCGACATCAATCCAGGGGGATCAGCTCCTGGATTTTTTACTATTTTCACAGTGATCCGCCAGCATTGTTCCTGCGTGAATCCTCTCCACCTGATTCAAAGAATCAGATGGAGCTTCCAAAGCTTGTGGGCTCCGGACTTTCCGGCAGCTGATACAGCAGAATGCACAGATATATACTCCGAAGAAATATATATCCCCATCATCCCCTAACAGCAGCCGGATGCTTTGAGATTCTCTTACGGTATACAGGATCTTCTGCCTGTATGCCGCACCATTCGCTTATGTTTTTGCGAATGGTTTTTCTATCTTGTTAATCCCAGATCCCTGTTCGCCTTCCAGAGATCAGATAATGTCCGTTTTGGTGCTGCGGGAAGCTCATAGTCTTTATATCTGAGCGATATCTCTCTCAGAAAATATCTTGCGCCGATGTTGTATGACGCAGAAAGATCACAGTTATACTGCTTCCCGTTCTTAAAACAGCACACATTGTACGGTGTGGTCTTGGATACTTCTTTTCCGCGTTTTACTTCTCCGCTTCCGTCATATGCCAGTCTTGATGTCCCCCACGCACATACACGGCTGATCCGCATTCCGAGCTGATGCGCTTTATACTCTGTCAGCTTCTGGATATCCCGGTGCTTCCACATATGCAGTCTCTGCTTTCGAGACCCTTTTTTCTTTCCGCCTGTATCCAGATGCTCAAATACAATGGTGTCTGCGTCATTCTTCACCGCGAATGCGATGATCGCAGCCGACACTTTCCGCGCAAGCATACGGTTGTAATTCTGTGCATATGCCCAGAGTTCTTTCACTGATCTGCCGGCTTTCTGGTTCTTCCGGATCCGATTGCACAGATGGTTCACCTGGTCTTTTTCATATGCGATACGGATTACTTTTCTCGCATAGACAGTTCCAGTTGAATCCATCATCGTACACGCCGCATCCGAACAAATACCGAGATCTACCGCGCAGATCCTGCAGTCCATGACATCTATGTCATTCAGTTCCGCCCGCTCCTCGAATGCCCAAGTTATGTAATATCTGCCGTGTGACTTCTTGAGCGCAGGACTGCACTCCTTTCTCCCGGCGCAGTGACGTTCGATATAGGAAACATCATCGTTTCCAAGCACGATCGGCATCCACACCCAGTCATGGTTCCGGTATACCTTTAGCCGATACACAAGGCGTCCGCATTTTTCGATCTCTCCTCCGGCATAGGAAGGACTCTTCCGATAGATGACCGGCATCCAATAATGATCATAAGAAAGCTTCGGCGCATTCCCTTTCGGGTCTTCTTCCCAGTTCTTAAGGTTTGAACGATATGAACTGACGATTCCCATCACTTCAGATACCGCAGATCTGCGGATCCCGGAAGGAAACTTATAAAATACAGAGTCAAAATCGCATACTGCCGTATTCTTCTCTGTACTGTGGATCAGATGTTCGCAAAAGTTATTCCGGTCGGTTCCTTTTAGAGCTTCCCATTCCGCATAGTGATCGTTCAGGACTGGGATGATATAGGCGAGTGCATTGCGGCATACAGAAAGCGTGTCATCAAGAACTCTCTTGTTCAGGGAGATGATGACACCTTTGTCATTCATGCCGTACCGGATCTCGGTATCGTATGCGGAAAACAGTTTCATAAGGCCACTAGTAATTGTTGGTTCTTTATGGTATTAATGCATGTAAAGCGTTTATTTGTGCTAATATGATTATATCATTTATCATTTGGTTCTACAACATCGGAGGCTTTCTTATGAACCTGAAAACAGACCGTAACTGTCACGCATTGTACAACCTTCAGTATCACCTCATCCTTGTCACGAAATATCGCAGGAACTGCATCAATGAAGATGTATTTGCCATCCTCAAAGATCAGACCGCTAAAGTGCTTGAGATGAACGGTGCCTGTCTGGAAGAGATCAATTATGAGCCGGACCATGTCCACATCCTTTTGTCCGCTCCTCCCCAGGCAAGCCTTGCGAAACTGATCAATTCCATTAAGACAACAACTTCCCGGAGGATCCGGAAAGAGATGCCGAAATATATATCAGAATTTTATCGGAAACCGTTATTCTGGAGCAGAAGTTATATGATCCTGAGTTCCGGAGGAGCACCCATCGAAGTAATAAAACAGTACATCCAGGAACAGGGAACTGAAGAACACTTCGCCAGGAAGAAACGAAAGGCGGCTTGAACCACCCAATCCACTGGTTGGATGGAGATTGCGCCGCTTGGAGGGTTTATTCAAAGATTTAGTTGATAAGGCTGAAAATACCGTAATGATATTCGCCATATTGAATGGAATGGAACGCAACGA
>JAFWJY010000085.1 GCA_017514525.1 Solobacterium sp.
TCCAGCCCCTTTGCGGATGAACGATTCATACAATTCATGGATCTCTGTAAACGCGATTCCTCCGGTACTCCGGAATACTATTCGGATCTGTTTCAGGCACTGATTGAACGCAACGCTTCCTATGACCATATGCCGGATGCGTCCACTCCGTTGCGGGTTTCGTTGAAACGGTTCTCCCCCATTCCAAATGCCTATGACAGCCGGTATTACTTCGACGCACCACGCCGGCGCAACTACAGCAGAATTTACGCTGACTGTATTGCATTACGCAACACAGATGAACAGGCGGCAGATTAACGAGAACCGTCTTATCGTCCCCCAATCATAGAATGAAAAAAGAGAACCGGCTTTGCGTTCTCTTTTTCATTGTCATGAAGATCGGATTAATAGATTTCCGTCCAGGTATGACCGCAGTTCGTACAGCGGTACATCGCCTGTTCTCCGCCTCCGGTAACACCGTCAAAGACGACTCTGTGTGCGTGGCACTTCGGACATTCGTCCATGGTGTCTTCTTCCTCTTCGTTTACTTCTTTTTCATTTGTGTCCATGATTGTTTTCCTCCAACATTATCCAATAAAACTTTATACTTTATTATTTTATCGGATTTCTTGCGGAATCAATGCCATACATCAGTATTCCTGCAGAAACCGATGCATTCAATGACTGGATGGTTCCTCGCATCGGAAGGCTCACAACATAGTCACATTGTTCCTGCAGCAGACGGGAAATCCCTTTTCCCTCATTTCCAATGATCAGTACGGTATTGAAATCGTAGTTGAGGGAACGGTAATCAACACCGTCCATATCCGCACCTACAATCCAGTATCCCTGCTTCTTCAATTCCTGCGCCGTGCGGGTCAGATTTGTGACGGCACAGCACTTGACGGTATCGATTGCGCCGGCGCTGACCTTGGCAACGGTTGAGGTCAGTGATGCGTTATGCGTTTTCTTGAAAATCACACCATCCGCATTGACCGCATCTGCCGTACGCAGGACGGCCCCAAGGTTATGCGGATCTTCTATTTCATCCAGCATAATCAGAAACCCATACGATCCCTTTTTATGGTCAATCAGCTCCTGCAACGGTACTGTCTTATACGGCTCGATTTCAACCGCAACGCCCTGGTGGTTTTCACTGCCCGTCAGTTTTGTCATTCGTCTGCGGTCAACCTGAATTACCGGAATGCCGGCACGCCGTGCCAGATCTTCCAGCTCCGGATTGGCATTCTGAAGATACAGCTTCTTAACGCTTTTGTTTTCCCGCAGCACCTGACGCGCCATCTGTTTTCCAAATACGATTTGTGTCATTTCCGTTCTGTAATCTCCATTGCCCTGTTCAGAATTGTTTCAATTCGTTCTTCTTCACCGCACAGTTGAAGCCATCCAAGAATCGCTTCAAATCCAGTTGATCTGCGATAGGTTAATACATCTGTACTGCGCGGAACGGAACCGGCATTATCATTTCTTCCCCGGTGGTAGAGTTCTTCTTCCATTTCCGTGAAGAATCCTTCTTCATGCAGGATGTCATACAGGTTTGCCTGTGCTCTTGCGCTGACATATTCGATCGTAAGCCGCTGCAGCTGTTTTCCCCGTCCATAGCCTTCTTCCAGCAGCCTCTGCCGCACTTTCAGCGACCAGACCGCATCACCCAGATAAGCCAGGGAACGTCCGGAATGTTCATCTGGACGCATCAGATCAGACCCTTCTCCATCAGCTTTGCACGATATTCATCTGCGGCCGCAAAATCTTTGGCAGCTTTTGCCGCATTCCAATTGGCAAACAGTTCCTTGTCCTCTTCCGTCAGGTTTACAACTTCCGGTTCAATACCAAGCACCTTCAGCATCTTACCCGCAGCGTTGCGATAAGAGCCGGCAAGCTTCCAGTCGACTTCTCTCTGCCGCAGACTGCCGTTGAGCTTTTTGATCGTTTCGAAGATGACGGTATATGCATTTGGCGTATTCATATCATCATCCATCTGATCCAGGAATTCACGGTACAGTGTTTCATCCGCTTCCCCAAGTTCTGCACCGGCCAGTGCCGCCTTGATATCTGCCTGATGAATCGGTGTCAGTACTTTATCCAGCTCTTTGCGTGCTGTTTCAATCGTTTCATCCGAGAAGTTGAGTTCCTTCCGGTAATGTACAGAAGACATCAGCCAGCGGGTCAGATTTGTGCCAAGCTTTTCAACAACATCTTTTGCCCACAGTGTATTGCCAAGGGATTTGGACATCTTTTCCCCGTTGATGTTGACCATCGCATTATGGATCCAGTAGTTTGCCAATGCGTTGTGATGCAGGGCCTCCTGCTGTGCTGCTTCATTTTCGTGGTGCGGGAAGCGAAGATCCATTCCGCCGCCGTGAATATCAATCTTCGGTCCGAGGTTGTTGTTGATCATGACAACACATTCGGTATGCCAGCCAGGACGGCCAGGGCCCCATGGGGAATCCCACTTGATGCCCTTCTCTGTTTTCTTCCACAGCGCAAAGTCATACGGATTCTTCTTCTGATCATTCTCTTCGATCCGGGCACCAGCTTCCAGCTGATCGGTATGCTGGTGGGAGATCTCTCCATAGGTCGGTACACTGTCAACCGAGAAATAAACATCTCCGTTTACTTCATACGCATGACCGCTCTTTACAAGCTCATCCACAAACGCAATAATCTCATCCATGGTTTCTGTCACACGCGGCGTAATATCCGGAAGCTCGGTATTGAGCTGGGTGCGTACTGCCTGGTAGGCATCGATATAGCGCTGTGCGATTACTTCTTCACCGACATTTTCCTCCAGCGCTTTATTGATGATCTTGTCATCCACATCGGTAAAGTTGCTGACATAGGTCACCTTATATCCCTCTGCCTCAAACAGACGCTTCAGGACATCAAAGACAACCATCGGTCTGGCGTTGCCAATATGCGCATAGTTATAAACGGTCGGTCCGCATACATACATGCTTACCTGACCTTCCTTAATCGGTTTGAATTCCTCAACCGAAAGTGATTTCGAATTGTACAGTCTGATCATAACTGCCTCCTTATGTAAAAACCGAATTCTACACGAAATTATACCGTAACCGATAACCCTTCTCAATCATTGTATAATAAGGAAAACAGGAGCTTTTGATAATGAAAATACTGAATTTCGGATCCTTGAATCTTGACGTTACCTACGTTGTCGATCACTTTGTGCGTCCGGGTGAAACAGAAGCTTCCATCAGCCGGATGACTGCCTGCGGCGGCAAAGGTCTGAACCAGTCCATTGCCCTGGCTAAAAGCGGGTGTCTGGTCTATCACGCCGGTGCAGTTGGAAAAGCAGACGGTGCTCCGCTCTTACAGGCACTGCAGGAGGCAGGCGTAAATACCGATTATGTCTTGCAGCTGGAAGAAACGCCCAGCGGAAGTGCCTTTATTCAGGTCAATGCGGAAGGAGAAAACTGCATAGTACTGGATGGCGGCGCTAATCAGGCAATCACTAAAGACTATGTCGATCGGGTATTATCTCACTTTGTGTCCGGGGATTGGCTGGTACTGCAGAATGAAATTTCAGAAATTCCGTACATCATCGAAAAAGCTCATGATATCGGAATGACAATCGTACTCAATCCCTCCCCGATGAATCGCTCTGTTCTGAAAATGCCATTAGGTTATGTCGATTATTTCCTGCTAAATGAAGAAGAAGCTTCCCTGCTTTCCGATCTTGCGGAGGATCCGATTGCAGAACTTCAGTCCCGTTACCCCAATGCCGCAATTGTTGTGACATATGGTTCACGCGGCAGTGTATGTCTCAAAAACGGATATCGGACAAAACAGCCTGCCTATCCGGTTACCGCAATCGATACCGTTGGTGCCGGTGATACCTTTACCGGATTCTTCATTGGTTCTCTTGCGGAAGGAGTCGACCTGCAGAGCGCAATGCGGCTCGCATCCAAAGCCTCTTCCATTTCCGTCACAAGAAAAGGCGCAAGCACCTCGATTCCAGAACTCAAAGAAGTACTCGCGTCATTATCCTGATTGATTACTCTTACGGATGGCAAACCCATCCGTTTTTTATTGCATTGCCAGTCGGATCAGCTCCAGTGCATCTTCCTGGCTGTCTGCACCGCACAGAAATCCTGAGACATGACAGAACTGCGCACCTTTTACACCGGTGACATTCTGCAGCTCTTCGCCGCGCAGACCATACCAGGCCGCAGGCAATGGATGCCGGAAGGTATTGCGGTCATCGGAACTGACACGTGCACACTGAATATTCCAGCCGCCGCGCAATGCCGGATAAACGGCATACCAGATATCATTTGCCTTCGGGTTGTTCTTCTGTCCGTAAACCACGCCTTCCCATGGCGCAAACTGGTCCATCAGCATAATATGATTAGCAGAGAAATCAATTGCCCGCATTACAAAATCCCGGGAATCCAGACTTGAGATCACACTGTCGATTCGGTTCAGCAGAATATCTTTGGCAAACCCAACCGCATCCATGAAGCACTCATATGGGTCAAGGTCAGAGTTCCAGGTCGGATTAAAATCTTTAATCATATCCGTGATCGTCATACCGCCCCTGGCTTCTTTCAGAACCATCTTGCGCTGTTCATCTGTAATGTTTGGAATCTGGTCCAGCGCATCCGCCAAAGGGTTGTATTCGTTGTCTTTTGCGTCAATTCCAATAATCAGGGAATGCTCAATCCGGCTGTATACCCGGTCCATATAGCGTTCCGGGCAGTCCAGTTCCTCCAGTATTTCTGTATAATACTTTCTCCATACCAGACCGCATGCGGCATACGGCACATTCGTACCTGGATGCGTTCCATTGTTCTCTTTGTTTTCCGGTGTATGGTGATCAAGTTCTCCACCGCCGATATCATAGATAATCCATCCGGATGGATCTGCCGGCAGATCTGCATCACCGCCCCGTACAACATTGATCTTTTCAGCGATCAGTGAAAACATCGCAGTCGCAAATACCTCATCCGCATGAAATTGTCCATCATGGGTAAACAGATTCAATTCTCCCCGCATACGTCCTCCTTTTCAAAAACGCCCTTTGACATAAAGGACGTTTTCAATCTTATAACGTTTTTTCCAGATAATAGCTGTAAATGGAATTACCGATATTCATCCATCCTTCAAACTCCGTCATCCAGATAAAGTCATCGCCTGTCAGAATCCCATTCCGCAGCAGTTTGATCAGTTCATCTTCCGTATACGGTCCAAACTTGGAACCATCCGGTTTTGCGTAATACCAGATCTTTTCTTCTGTATTCACTGTCGCTTCACTCATTGGGCGTATCTCCTCCCTGTGCTGGAGCTTCGCATGTTTCTCCGTTCCATACTTTGCCTTCTGCTTCACAAGCAGCTTGAGGCGTGTCATAACATTTATCTCCAGACCAGACTTTGCCTGCTGCTTTGCAGGCTTCCTCAGGACTTGGCTCTTTAGCCGTATAAGTCCATCTGCCAGAATAAGTACGCGCGTTGTACTTTGACGTATCTGCCGGATTGGCTGTTACTTTAATTTCATATTCCCCATTCGCAAGACCGGTAACGGTATAGGTAGTCGTATTCACATTTGTAGATGCGCCGCCTACCGAGATCGTATAACCGGAAGCACCATCTACCGCATTCCAGGTAATGACCCAGCCATTGCCGTCCTGTGGAATTGCACTGGTAACTGTCGGCTCACCAAGATCTTTTTTCTCAACTGTATACTTGCCGCTTCCGGTAGCTGTATCACTGAAGGTATAACGGGTATCGGTAGAGCTTGGATATGCGGTGACATTCACTGTGAAGTCTCTGCTGGACCAGCCACTCATATCCAGTGTCACACTGGTGGATGTTACAGTCTGTGACATTTCCTGAACTGTGACTTCGTAGTGATCCGCATTCGCAACTGCACTCCAGGAAATCTTCATGGATGTACCGCTTTGCGAACATGTAATGTTGGTAGGCATCGCAAGTTTCGTGAGGTTTGCCTCAAACTGATAGCTTGTGGTCAACGGATCCGAGTTCTTGTGCTTCTCTTCGTCCTTTGTACAGGACGTAATCTTAATCACATAGTTGGTTCCGCTCTTAAGCTTATCTGTGGAGATAGACGCATTTGGCTTTTCGGTCTTCAGTGTTGTCTCAGGAGACGTGCTGATGGATACCATATAGTAATCCGCATCCGCTACCTTATCCCAGGAAATCTGCAGGTTCGCTGATGTAACGGAATACTTCACGTTGGATACCTGCTTCAGCTTCTCGGTATCAGTTTCTTCGGTTTCTTCCGGTTTGGCATCATTCTCACCGTAAACACCCATGGTGTTATCACCGGCTCCGATGACCTTGCCATTGGCATTGACCGCAATCAGCGTGTTGTTGCGGGCAGCGATATACTGAATGCCGCTCCACTCACTGACCGTCTTGACCATTTCATCATCTGTGCTGGCAACCGTAACTTTTCCGCCAGAGAGACCTGCCGCAAAGCTTCCGCCTGTTACCGCGGTATCCATGCCAGTCCAGGATGCTGTGTTGCTGGTGGAGGAAGAACCTACCGCATAGCAGGCAACGGATCCATCAATACCAGTCACAACAATCTGGTTGCTGCCAACATCGATTGCTTTGACATTCGTCAGATTGCGAACTTTCTCAATGGAGCTGAAATTGCCGGATGCCAGTACATCACCGGTATCGGTAAGTCCGATTGTAATTTCATTTCCGGCATAGACCGCTTTTACATCTTTCCAGTCACTGACAGAGCAGGCGCCGGTGCTGCCATTGCAGATGACGGTTCCGTCCTTCTGCAGACCAACACTGTGGTTTTCACCTGCCGCAATCATGACGATGTCACTCCAGTCTTCCACCTTGCAGGCATTACCTGCACCGCTGCAGACAACCGTGCCGTCTTTCTTTAAGCCCATTGCCCAGTTGGATCCGGCAGATACCTGCACAAGATCATCACCATCCAGAGCTGGAATATTCTGACCGGCTGTCACAAGATTGCCTTCTGATGAAATATACATGGAGAAGGTACTGCCAAGCGCCAGACGATTTGCGCCGGACACATCGACGGAGGTACCGGATTTTCTTCTTGAAAGCACGCCGATGAGTGTAAACAGTACAATCAGCGCGGCTGCCGCAGATCCGATAATGATCCAGGTTCTGCGATCCAGCTTCTTATAAAACGGTATGGGTTCCGCTGCCGCTTTCGGACGGGCTGCAGGACGAGCCGCCTTGGGGGCAGGACGTTCAACGATCGGTTCCTGCGTACCGGTATCTACGATCCGGTTTACGGTTGTCTCCTCAAACTGCTGTGTATCAATCACCCGTGTTTTCTGAATATCTTCAAGCGGTTCTTCTGCCGTCTCCGTATAGGCTGTCTGAATACCGGAAGTAATCAGATTGTCAGCGACATCCTCTTCCAGCTCTCCTTCCCCTTCTGTTCCGGGGACAGCCGCAGCGCCAAAGGCAATCTGTATGCTGTCATCATCCTCATCCAGACGAGGAAGCGTGACCTGACGGGTATTATCCGCGAGATCTTCAATTGGTGTTTTAAATAACTTGGAAAGTGCGCTTAACTGCTCAATCCGGCAGATTGTGTTGCCGTTTTCCCAGTTCATATATTCCGTAACCGGTACCTGCAGTTTTTCCGCAATATCACCCTGCGAATAACCAAAATGCTTTCGCAGTGCACTCAGTTTTTCTGGAAGTCGATTCGTCATAAAGAAAACATCTCCATCGAATTTATTTTACTATTCTTGTTAATTATTACAAATATTTTAAAAGCTGTAAAAACAGCGGATTTACCGCTGTTTTCAAGGTTTTCATACGCTGCGGATCGATTTCCGCATGTAGTTGTTAATGCCAATCCGGATCATGGTAGACCGTGCCCCATAGCCAATCGCATAGCCTGCTTTGGTCTCTGTAACACGAATTGCGCCAAGTTCAAGCAGCTTGTCAACATTCAGCTTTTCCGAATCATAGAGGCTGAGAATCAGACGCTCTGTACTGGAATGAATCATCTTGATGTTTTCAATTCCGCCAATTGCCTCGATTGTTCCCTGAACCACTTCATCCTTATAACCCGTATGGAACAGATCCAGTGCCAGACGCTTGAAGTAGAACCGGGTAATAAAGAAGTAGAGCACCAGGGAAATACCGCCGACGATTGCGATCTGCACCAGTGTATTGGAGAGAGCCGCGTTCTGGAAATAGCTCAGATACTCAAACAGGGTGCCTGGCATTGCGGTCAGGGTAGATGTGCCGTGATAGTTGAATCCAAGATAGATATGCATCGCATGGAAGACACCATACAGGATTCCCATATAGGCAATATGGATAAAGAATAACAGCGGGCACAGCAGAATCAGTGACAGTTCCAGCGGCAGCAGTGTTCCGCTCATGATCGACATGATCGTAACAATGATATAGAACATTAACATTCTTCTGCGCTCCAGACGGTCTGTCTGCAGGGAGTACAGCGCCCATAACATGCCTGGAACTGCGAAGATATTGATTACGTAATACGGCGTAATGAAGCGTCCTGCCATCCCATTGACTGAAGATGCCTCAAGCTGAGCTGTCCAGATATTAACGTCACCCGCAATATTGGCACCTGCCATGGAAATCCATGAACCGCCGCTTGTGCCATACCAGAACGGAGAGCGAATCAGTGTCCCAAGGTTCAATACCCCAAGGAAGCGTTCCAGAACTCCATACATGACAAGGTTTACCGGGTTGGTCGTATCCCGTGCGATATAATCCATTGTCCGGGTAATGCCGTTTATGACATACGGCCATGCATAGGTGACCACAAGCGCCGCAACGGCGGATAAGACAACTGTATGGATCACGCACCAGGTATCGCGGGACATAAAGCTGAAGAAGCTGTATTCACTGCGGTTTCTGGAACGGCTGAAACTGATCTGCGTAATAACTGCGACCACCGCAGCTGCGACAACACCGGTCTGCAGCGGGTAATGGACCCCACCGCGAACCGTCGCAGAACCTGCAGTCGTCATCGATAAACCAAGAATTGAGGAATAGGCAGATGCGGGCAGATCCTGACGTCCGAAGTACATCGTAATAACCAGGAATGCGATATAGCCCGACAGCGCTGAGATCATCGTGGTTGCGCTGCCTGCCTTACGGGCAGACAGACGAAGCAGGAACAGCAGCGGGAACTGCGCAATCAGGAAAGTTCCGATTCGGACCATACAGTCCGCCATCAGTAAAACAAATTCATTATTTACATCAATGATTGCCACATAGGCTTCATTGCTCAGAAGGTTTCCAAATCCCAGCAGGAATACCGCAAAATACAATACGGTAATCGGAAACCATAACATTTCATACAGAGAACGCCAGCTGCGCATACTTACCTCACACGTTTAAAACAGATTCTGAAGACGGTCAAAGTAATCCACTTTCCGTCCTTTTAACATTGTTACTTGTTTCGACTTGGAAATGCTGATCTTTAGCTTCTTGACCTGATCCAGGGCATAGACATCACTGTCTGCCCCAAGCAGTGCACCCGCAAAGCTTTCCGTCACAAACAGGAGCTCGCACTGATCACTCAGTATCAGCGGTGATTTGAGCGAGCGATACTTGTTGTGATGGATGCCGGACATTTCGGTCATTTCGATGACATTCAGCCCTTCCTGAATCACCGCCCCGCCGAGAGACCGGTTATATGCGGTGGATCCAAGCTGTGTCGCTACGCACATACCGGTGCCGCGATACTGTTCCAGAAGCCTTCCATTAATATACACATCCAGCGCCTGTGTCCTTGCGGCATTCTCAATGCGGATCTCATTGACACCGTAATAGGTTTCACCGGTATCCGTACTGCCTTCCAGAATCGGGTAACAGTATTCTGTTACCTCCTGTTTCAGAAACACTTCCATGAAGGCATCGAAATCCGTATCCCGGTAATCGGAATAAAAGCCAAACGTACCGGTATGAATGCCAAAGAAGCGAACGCTGTCCAGATGGTCCAGATACTGATGAACGGCATAAAGAAAGGTGCCGTCTCCCCCAATCACAAATACTGTTTTGGGTTCCGCATCATTCCGCTCATACCCGTTTCGCTTCAGTATCTCCTCCGTGCGATGTTTCAGCGCTTCCGAAACATCATCCGGACGGGACACAATTGTATAAGATGGCATGGCACTAGTATACCACGCAAGACCTGATTCCCCCGAAAGAAAGAAGACCGTCAGTTCAGACGATCTTTCCTTACCGGTTCTGTTTGCCGGACTGATTCTGTGTTCGTACGAATTCCAGATACGCATCTTTCGGAAGCGGTTTGGAATAGTAGAACCCCTGGATGAATTCAATTCCGTTTGATTTTACAAACGCTGCCTGTTCTTCCGTCTCCACACCTTCAGAAACGATCTTTCTGCCAATGTCATGAACCGCCTGTGCCATCCGGGTAAATACCATCCGACCGGATTCGGTCTCAAACGCTTTCAGCAGCATCGACCGGTCAAACTTGATGATATCGACCGGCATGGACAGCAGTCTTGCAAGATTGGAGTATCCAGTGCCAAAGTCGTCCAGTGACAGTTCGATGCCGAGTTTTTCATGAATGCGGCTCATATTCTGCATCATCAGCTCACTGACGGTATCATTCGCTGTTTCCGTCACTTCGATATTCAGCTGGTTCGGGTGAACATGATATTCTGCCAGAATGCTTTCAAGCTGTTCCGGAAGGTTTTCCTGAATGCATTCTTCCACCGACAGATTGGCTTCAATGTAGCGGATGCCAAGTTCCTTGCACACATCACTGGCTAATAAAGAACAGACTTCCCGCAGTACAAACTGGCCGACCCGGATAATGAGACCGCTTCGTTCCGCTGCCGGAATGAAGTGATCCGGGCGGATATAGTTTCCATTTTCATCCTTCATGCGGATCAGCGCTTCCGCGCAGTCAAACGTTCCGGTTGCGGTATTCAGAATCGGCTGGTAGAACACTTCCAGACGATTTTCCCGAAGCGCCCGGCTGAGTGCACGGATTTCTTCCCGGGTCTGTTTCTCCGCTTCCACATCAAGGTCTTTGAGCTCCATCTCCACGCCTGTATTGGAATGTTCTTCCAGCAGTTCGATCAGGATCTCCAGATCTTCGCCTGTATGAATCACTTTGGGCAGATCTGCTACACAGGCATTGACATGCAGGGTAACCGTCCGCTTGTTGAAATGAAGCGGTGACAGGAATCTTGCGCGCAGATTGATGAGCAGCTCCTGGGTTGTCAGTTCATTTCGTTCATCTTGAAGAATCGCAAACGTATCTTCCTGAAGGCGGAACGTTGGTAAGGACGTGATATTGCGGAAAATGGAGGAAACTTTTTCCATTACCTTTCTGCCCGACTTTTCATCCAGTGCCGCCAGCACTTCAGAAAGATTGGAGGAATGTACCAGAATCAGGCGGAATGGAATCTTGTTTTCCAGTCGGACAATGACCGATGTACGGAATGCGTTGCTGCTGCGCATGCCGGTATCCCGATCCACAAGAATTCCCTTTCCTTCCAGTGTAAACGCCGCCAGCAGCGGTGCCAGTGACATCATAAAGCCATAGGCAGACAATGTTTTATATAGCATGAACAGGCTAAGTGACAGCACGCACACCACAAAGATGCCTCGCAGTGCCCACAGATGCCGTTTGGCAATCGACTTCTTCAGCAAATAACCCTGTACAAAGCCAACGCCAAGGTAAAGGCATGCCGGAACACATACCAGCAGCGGTCCTCTGCCTGGCCGCAGCAGGATCGAACGCTGCGTACAGATAACTGCCGGTCCCAGCACCAGAACAAGTATCATTGTCAGTATTGCAATCGTTGTCAGGATGCCATTTGCCCGCTTCTGCGCCGCGTCATAATAGAACACACTGTTGAGATATCCCAGAAACAGCATCGGCACAA
>JAFWJY010000086.1 GCA_017514525.1 Solobacterium sp.
CAGATCGTCGCGTTCCCGCAGGAAGGAATTCTTTCCTAGCCCAACGGGAAACAGCTGCTCATCGATGCGGTACGCATGGGCGCAGATGCGGTAGGCGCGATTCCGCACTTTGAATTCACCCGGGAATACAGTGTTGAGTCATTGAACTTTGCCTTGGAACTGGCGGCGGAGGAAAACAAACTTGTCGATGTGCACTGTGATGAGATCGATGATGAAGCTTCCCGCGGACTGGAAACCGTTGCCGCAAGAGCGCTGGAACTTAGCCTGTATGATAAGGTGACCGCCTCTCATACAACTGCCATGCATTCCTACAACAATGCCTATGTGCTCCGGCTGATGCGCCTTTTGAAAATGAGCAGGATCAACTTTGTGGCAAACCCGCTGGTCAATACGCACCTGCAGGGAAGAATCGACACCTATCCGAAACGCCGGGGCGTTACCAGGGTCAAAGAACTCCTTGCGGAAGGAATCAATGTCTCGTTTGGGCACGATGATATCTTTGATCCGTGGTACCCGATGGGAAACGGGAGTCTTCGGGATGTGGTGTTTGTCGGTCTGCATGTATGCCAGATGATGGGATATCAGGAAATACAGGATTCCTACAAGCTGATTACCCATAATGCCGCAAAGACCCTGCATATTTCAGACCGCTACGGACTGGAAGAAGGGAAGCCGGCAAGCTTCATTGTGCTGGACGCAGAGAATTACTACGATGCACTGGTAAAGGATGCGGTGGTGCTTTCCTCCTGGAAGGACGGGAAAAAGATTGCAGAGAATACACCGTCTTCCAAAACGGCATTCTTCTGATCCGGAAACAGCAATCCTGCAGGGATGAAATGTATTAAATAATAAAAACGATCGAAGGGGGAGATAAACGATGAATGAAATAAATGCTGCGGTAGTCCGGCGGGTTCAGATACTCGATAAGATCCTGATGTGCATGCTGTATGTGATCCAGGCGTGTGCACTTGGATTTGTTATGGCCTACCTGCTGGATAAGGGATGTACTTCCAGCGAAGTAGGTGTTTTGTCAGCAGGCTTTGCAATCCTGACTGCGGTTCTTCAGCCGATCCTGGGACGACTGGCAGACCGCTCCCAGTACTTTGACTGGAAGAAGCAGCTGCTGATCATCTCGGTTGGTGTTGAAGTGACGGCAGTACTGGCACTGATCTTTCAGACAAAGACGGCATCTGCCATTCTGTTTGGTCTGTTTATGGTCGGCGTTAACTGCATGAATCCGTTCGTATTTGCATCACCGTTCTATTACGAACGCTACGGCATCAAGGTTGATTTTGGAAAGATCCGCGCGCTTGGCTCCATTTCCTATGCGCTGGGCTCTTATGCCATGGGCGTACTGATCCGTTCTTTTGGCAATACGGCGGTTCCGTATGCGGTCGTTATGACCTGTGCGGTATTCGCGGTGATTGTCTATCTGCTGCCGCGCTTTGAAGACAAACCGCTGAGCCTGGCGAAGAAACGCAAGGAAAACCCGAAAGGAAAACTGATCGAAGAAGAGAACCGGGAATTCTTTGCGAAGAAGTATCCGACATTCATCG
>JAFWJY010000087.1 GCA_017514525.1 Solobacterium sp.
GAATGTTCAGAGACGATTTTTCTCTGGAGAAGTAGGTGTCCTTGTCTTTGACACCTTTTTCGTAACCGACCCAGGTGACGATCGTATACTCGCTGGTGTCGCAGACCATCCATTTATCCTTGGAAGCGCCTTGGGGGATATTGTACTGGAGACCTTCATCACCCCAGTCGGAAGTGCCGGTTTTTCCATAAGTCGCATAGTTGCGGGCAAGAATATCCAGGTAGTTGTATACGCCGCCATGGACGGCGGTATACATCAGCTGTGCCGCAAGATACGCAGCCTGTGGGGAGAGCACGTTATTGGGCTCATAGTATGGCGTAAGCGGTTCGGAGGAACCATTGCGGAAACTGACTTTGGAAATCGTATGCGGCTTGATGTAGTTGCCGCCGTTCATCAGAATCGCATGGGCAGCCATCAGCTCCTCACAGGAAGAGGTGAAGTTGGAACCGCCGATCGCAAAGCCGATGTCGAAGTTATCATAGGTGACCTGAGAGAAGCCAAGGCTGTTGATGTACGTAACGACCGTATCCCATCCTGCCGTATTCAGCACATCCTGCAATGCCTGGATGGCAGGCGTGTTCAGGGAAGCGGAGATTGCGTAGGAGAGGGTGACCTGACCGTTATAGACGCCATTGGCATTCTTGATGATCATGTTGGTGCCTTCATAAGCAATCGGCCTGTCGGTAACCACATGGCTGGTAGCCCAGCCAAGGTATTCAAATGCCAGAGCATAATCCAGGAATGGCTTGACGCTTGAGCCTGGCTGCTTGTACTGATCAGTCGCGTGATTCAGCAGCATCGATCCGCCGCGGCCATAGTTGCGCCTGCCGCCGATCGCGACGATTTCACCGGACTGGTTGTTTTCGGCGATAATGCCGATTTCCATCAGTTCATCCGGGAAGACGACTTCTTCATACTGTCCCGACTGAATGCCATCCATCGTTTTCTGCACTTCCGGATCCATGAAGGTGTAGATGTCCATGGCAACCGAAAGCGGATCCTGACCGGTGATATCAGAGGCTTCCTGAATCACAGTGTCAATGTAGGACTGGAAGGCATACGCTTCGCCATTTCCGCCCCGGCTTGCGGGATCAATCAGCGTGTCTTCCACTTTGATCCGGCTGGCAAGCTCATATTCCTTTTTGGAGATGTAGCCATGACGCACCATAAGCCGCAGTACGGTATTGCGCCGGGCGGTGGCGTTGTCCAGAAAGTTGTGCGGGTCATAGGAATAGGGCGCGTTGATGACCCCTGCCAACATGGCCGCTTCCGCAAGATTCAATTCGCCAGCCCCTTTGCCGTAGTAGTACTGGGCCGCTTTCTGAATACCGCGGATATTTCCGGTGCCGCCGAAGTTCATCTTGTTGAGATACATCTCAAAGATGGCTTTCTTGTTTGATTCTTTTTCCAGCTCCTGGGCCAGCGCGATCTGCTGGACTTTGTATTCAATGTTCCGGTTTGTTGTCTGCCCGGTTTCATCATTCTGAAAGTAGGTCAGCTTTACCAGCTGCATCGTAAAGGTCGAACCGCCAGACAGCCCGGAGCGATGACGCAGTTTATTCATGACGTTATCGATGGCGGACTTGGTAAAGCGGGGCAGGTCAAAGCCGTTGTGCTCAAAGAAACGGCTGTCTTCCACGGCCAGAAAGGCATCGATGACAGATTCGGAAATCTCATTGTAGGAGATGTTTTCACGGATCTGCGTACCAACGTCCGCGATCAGGGTTCCATTGCGGTCATAGATGCGGGAACTCTCCGGGGAAAAGAAGTCATCCACAATCAGGGTTGGCTTTCCCTTCATCATCCGGCCCAGCACCGCGATACCAACCGCGCCGACGATCATCTCTACGCAGATCAGAAAAATCAGGATCAGCGTCCAGAGATTGCGTTTATTGATTCTGCGCCTGCTTTTTCTCTTCCGCCGCTTGGGGGCAGCTGTGGAGGAATGAACAGGCCGTTTTTTTACCGGGGCCGGTGACTGTTTCCGGGTCCGCGCAGGTACCTGTCTGCTCATTTGTTCTCCTGAAAATACAGCTGGTCAACAATGCGGAGATAGTCGACCGGTTTTACGTAATTGTAGGCAATTTCATATCCGTTGGCTTCAAACCACTCATAGGGAATCGATCTGCGGTCCAGGGCCTGGATATAGGGAATCATGACTTCCGCCGGGACAAAGAACGTCCGGTTCAGCTTTGTGAAACGGACAATGACAAAGGCGATCGCCCCATGGCGCAGCACGCTGTCGAGATGGCGGATCTGGTGCTCGTGAATGGATTTCAGAGGAAAGGATGTGCTGGACGCACATTCTTTCGCTTCAAAATCAATATATTTATTCCGGTAGATTCCGTTGTAGTCGGTCGTGCTGGGAAGCTTGAAATACGCTTCCGTGATTTTGGCGGCACTGCGGCGCGGATAATCCACCTTTACGATGGTGACCGGTGTCGGCTTTTTGTGAATGACTGCCCGGTCCATATCGAGATAGTACGTATTTGTCAGGTTGATATCTTCTTCCAGTGCCATTCCGCGTCCGCCGAAGGACGTGACGGAAGTGTGACTGGTCATTTTTTTGCCGTTTGGATAATTTACCATTTCCATCCTCGAAACAGTATTATACCTTTTGAAATAAAAATAAGGAAGATTGCGGAAGTTTGTGCTATCTTATTAATGTCACAGAAAAAACGTGGATTTTGTTTTTCTGTGCGTACATGATTCAGGGGAGTGATTGGAATGGCAGGGAAGGTAAATCTTGATATACAGACCATACTGGACAAGGAGTTTGAAATTGACTTCAAGGGCTACAGCTCGGATGATGTCGACAGCTTCCTGGATCTGGTCATGGAAGATTATCAGACCTATCAGGAAATCACTGCAGAACTGAATCAGAAGATTGCTGAGCTGGAACGCACCAATGCCTCTCTTCGCGCAAAGCTGATCGAAGAGGAGGGGAAGACCCGGGCAATGGAACAGGCCCAGGCTCAGGCGGCAGCCACCCCGGCTGCTCAGGGAGCCGCAAATGTTGATATTCTGAAGCGGCTTTCCAGGCTGGAAGAAATGATCTTCGAGCTGAATCAGAACAAAAAGTAGAATTGTGTACAGTCGGGCAGTCGCTGGTTTCTCAGTAAATCAGAGGAAAGTCCATGCTCGCACAGGCTGTGATGCCTGTAGTGTTTGTGCCGGCCGAATCAATAAGACCGGGCAGCGAAAGCTGACGGCGGAGCTCAAGTCTAACGGAGGGATCCCATGATGCGAGCCCGTAACGTGCCACAGTGACGTAGCCGGAGTGGAAACATTCCGGGTGGAACGAGGTAAACCCCGCAAGCGAGAAATCCCACTTTGGTAGGAGAACCCTCTGACGCCAACCGAAGTGAAGGGGAGCTGCCGCAGGGCAGAGATAAATGGCTGCCATCCGGGCAACCGGAGACAGAACATGGCTTACAGAGTGTGCACAATTCAGAGAGGTTTCGCACCTCTCTTTTTTGTTGACCATGCTATACTTATTAGCTGACAGGAGCTGAAAATGAACTTACCAAATCGACTGACTGTATTGCGGATTGCCCTGATTCCGGTAATCCTGCTGATCTATCTGTTTCCATACGCACAGTTTGGGCTGGAGCCGCAGCTGTTTACGATCGGTACCGTACGGATCTCACTGATTAATATTATCTGTCTGATCCTCTATCTGATCGCGGTTGTGCTGAGCTTTATCGGCACGCGCTATGCGGCATCCAACAACCTGCAGACGACCTTCGGCACATTTGCCGATCCGGTTGCGGAGAAGGCGATGAGCGCCGCGATGCTGACACTGTTTACATCAAGAGGGTTAATCTCGCCAGTGCCGGTTATTATGATCGTGGTGCGCGAGATTATCGTTGATGGCTGTCATCTGATTGCCTATGGCAATGGCAAGGTGCTTTCTGAAGGCACCCTTGGCAACGCCAGTAAAATCAGCCAGATGATCGCTGTTGCGCTGATCCTGCTCAACAATCTGCCGTTTGAGCTCTGGGAGCTGCCGGTATCCGAAGTGATGCTGTGGTTTGCGGCGTTTGTTTCCATGGTTGGCGGTATTTCCTGCTACAACGAGATGCGGGAAGACATCCTGGAATCAAAATAAAAAAAATTTTCTGAAATTTGAGGGGATTTCTCCTTGAACGACTAAGAGTTATATAGAAGGAGATTTGTTATGGCAACGAAAACTACGAAACCGGCAGCTGATACCACAGACGCAAAAAAAGATCAGTTGCTGCAGGATGCCCTGAAAGCGATTGAAAAAGAATACGGCAAGGGGTCCATCATGCGTCTGGGCGATCGGGCAGATGTCTCGGTCGACGCAATTTCCAGTGGCAGTCTTACGCTGGATGCGGCCCTTGGCATCGGGGGTTACCCGAAGGGACGAATCATTGAGATTTATGGGCCGGAATCTTCCGGTAAGACAACTCTGGCCCTGCATGCGATTGCGGAATGCCAGAAGGAAGGCGGACGCTGTGCCTTCATCGACGCTGAAAATGCGATTGACCCGCTCTACGCAAAGAACCTTGGCGTTGATATTGACGAGCTGATTCTGTCACAGCCGGATTCCGGGGAACAGGCCCTTGAAATTACAGAAGTGCTGATCAAGTCCGGCGCGATTGACCTGGTTGTCATTGACTCGGTCGCGGCCCTTGTCCCGCAGGCAGAACTTGATGGTGAAATGGGTGATGCCAGTGTCGGTCTTCAGGCAAGACTGATGTCCAAGGCAATGCGCAAGCTTGCCGGTGTCATGAACCGGTCGAACTGCACCGCAATCTTCATCAACCAGCTGCGTGAGAAAGTCGGCATCATGTTCGGCAACCCTGAGACGACTCCGGGCGGCCGCGCGCTGAAGTTCTATTCCAGCGTACGTCTGGATGTGCGCAAGGGCGAAACACTGAAATCCGGTCAGGATGCCTATGGCAACGTCGTCAAGATCAAAGTCGTCAAAAACAAGGTGGCGCCGCCATTCAAGACCGCTACGGTAAACATGATCTATGGCGAAGGCATCTCGCATCTGGATGAAGTCATCAACCTGGCGGTTGAAAATGACATCATTGAAAAATCCGGCGCATGGTTCTCCTATAAGGGAGACAAGATCGGACAGGGCTTCCAGTCCGTGCGTGAGTTCCTGAAGAACAATCCGGAGATCGATGCGGAAGTATCTGCAGCGGTAAAGGAAAAACTGTTTGGAACAGGGGAAGAAGGAAAGCCAGAAACCCCGGCCGAAGCGTAACAGACAAACATCGACAGATCCTGCTCAGGGTCTGTCTTTTGAGTTGCGCTGTACATACGTTCAAACCGCCGCAACCGCTGGTTTAGCGGTTGTGAAAAACGAGGGGTTCAGTATATAATATCCGATGGGATTAAACCCAATCACAGTATCTGAGTGGAGGAGAATTGGTATGAGTTTAGTATTAGTCTCCATTCTTGCTGTTATTGCCGGCATAGCAGTCGGAATCGTCGTCATGACGGTTTTGGGCAAGGCAGGGCTCGATAAAACCAAAAATGAGAGTCAGGCCGTTCTCGATGAAGCGAAAGCCAAAGCCGAGAACATACTCGCGAAAGCAGAACTTGACGGTGAGCAGAAAGCGTATGAGCTGAAGCAGAAAGCCGAAAAAGAAATCAAGAGTCAGCGGGACCGTCTCCAGTCGCAGGAAAACAAACTCCTGCGCCGGGAGGACAATATCGGTTTCCGTGAGGAAAATCTGAGCGCGAAAGAGAAAAAACTCGACGAGAAGACCAAACTCGCCGATGAAAAGCTTGCCAATATCAGCAGAATGGAAGAAGATCTGCAGAAGCGGATCGACAGCCAGATTGAAGTACTGGAAAAGGTCGCTAGTCTGTCTCAGGAAGAGGCCAAGGCACAGCTGATGGAAGCGGTGGCCAAGAAATCTGAGAAGGATATCGCGGCGTACCTTCATGAACAGGATGAAATTGCGCAGGAAAAGGCGGCGGATAACGCCCGCAATATTATTGCGACAGCGATCCAGCGGTACAGTCAGGAAGAAACGATTGACCGCACGGTTTCCGTTGTGACACTGCCGAATGAAGACATGAAAGGCCGTATCATCGGACGGGAAGGCCGCAACATCAAGGCAATCGAACAGATTACCGGTGTTGACCTCATCATCGATGACACACCGGATGTCATTACCGTTTCCTGCTTCGACCCGATTCGCCGTGAGATTGCCCGTCAGGCATTGGAACAGCTGATGAAGGACGGCCGCATTCAGCCGGGACGGATCGAGGAAGTTGTAAACAAAGTTACACGTGAACTGGATGATACGATTGCCAAGATCGGTGATGAAGCCGTATTCAAGCTTGGCATTAACCGTCTGAACCGTGAGCTGACCAAACTGGTCGGCCGTCTGCGCTATCGTTACAGCTATGGCCAGAATGTTCTGGAACACTCCATGGAAGTCGCAACGTTCGCCGGTATTATGGCGGCAGAACTGGGTCTGAACCAGCAGCTGGCAAAGCGTGCCGGTCTGCTCCATGACATCGGCAAAGCGATTGACTTTGAGCAGGAAGGTTCACACGTAGAACTTGGTGCCAAGGTTGCCAAGAAATACGGAGAAAACAATATCGTCATCAATGCGATTGAAAGCCATCACGGTGACAAGCCGGCCGATGACATCATCGCGGTACTTGTTGCGGCAGCTGATACGCTGAGCGCAGCCCGTCCGGGTGCCCGGTACGAATCGATGGAAAACTACATCGAGCGTCTGGAACAGCTGGAGAAGATTGCGACCAGCTACGATGGCGTTGACAAGGCGTTTGCGATCCAGGCCGGCCGTGAGATTCGCGTCATGGTTCAGCCGGAGAAGATCAACGATGAGACGATGGTTAAAGTTGCCCATGACATCAAGGATCGGATTGAAAATGAGATGACC
>JAFWJY010000088.1 GCA_017514525.1 Solobacterium sp.
CCATGTCATCCGCATCCAGTTCGATGTCGAGCTTAACGCCCTTCTTTTCCTTGATCTCATCAATGATCGTTTCGAACTTGGATTTTGGAAGTCCCATGACAACGTCAGAGAACATCTGAACGAATCTGCGGTAGCTGTCATATGCGAACCGCTTGTTTCCGGTAGCAGCTGCGACAACTTCAACAACATCATCATTCATGCCGAGGTTGAGGATCGTGTCCATCATACCCGGCATGGAAGCACGTGCACCGGAACGTACCGATACAAGAAGCGGGTTCTTCTTGTCGCCGAGCTTCTTGCCTGTTTCCTTCTGGAGCCATGCAACGTGTGTATCAATCTGTTTCTGAATATCTTTGGAAATCTTTTTACCATCCGCATAATATGCATTACATGCTTCTGTGGTAATTGTGAAACCCTGAGGAACCGGCATTCCGAGGTTGCTCATTTCAGCGAGGTTTGCACCTTTGCCGCCGAGCAGCTCACGCATCTTACCGTTTCCTTCCGAAAATTTGTAGACGTACTTTTTTGTAGCCATACAGCCATCCTTTCTTAAATTGTCTTACTGTAGTTTTCTACTTTTGAAATTATAAAACACGGAACATTAATAGACAAGAATATTCGCTTAAATAAAGGGCCTGCGGGACCTTAAATGTGTTTATCGATAAACTTGAAGATCACGTCGTAATAGTTTTCGTTGTAGCGGCAGCCGCCAAAACCGGTATGGGAGAAGACCACGAGATCCGTATCAGAATGCGTTGCGCGTGAGCATTCCTCCACATTTACCATCGGTACGATCTCATCATCGGCACCATGCAGGAATAACATCGGAATACGGCAGCGTGACAGCTGACGCGTCGTTGAGACATCGTTCATGCTGTAGTTCAGACACTGACGAACCAGTAAATTCACAGCCGGAATAAACGGCTTCACCGGAATGGACGATTCCTTTTCCGCAATGTATACAAACTGTTTTTTGATGTCGCTCCATCCGCCTTCTTCAATCGCACATACCACATTGGATGACAGGAAATCACCGCACGCATTCATAACCGCATTGGCACCCATGTCAATTCCATAGAGCACGATTTTGCTTTGCGGCCGCAGTACGGACAGGAAGTTGATCCAGGACAGCAGGTCATAATGCTCAGGCCAGCCAAGACCGCAATACGTTCCTTCCGACTGTCCGCTGCTTCTCTGATCAACCGCAAGCAGATTGAATCCACGCTTGTCCGCTTCCATCATCAGATGCATCAGATCCATCGCGCAGCGATGATAGCCATGCATCAGAATCATCCACTTGTTGGAATCCGGATGGTTTTCAATGCGGATCGCATGCAGTGTAAGACCGTCAAAGCTGCGGATCGTCTCATCGTTTTTCACTGCTGCTTTGTACCAGTCGGACTGCAACGCGATATCCTGATTCGATGGACTGACGCCATCGGGATGATAGCGGGACTTATCCGTTTCAAATGCATTGCGGAATAACAGATATGCATAACCGCTGTATGCGACAGCACCTGCCGCGAGTGTACCGCAGGCAGTTTTCAATACAACATGTTTGTTTTCTTTTTTACCAGACATAACGCTCCTTTCTGTTTTCGTTTTCAGGTTCACATTCATGCATGAAAAAAAGACTTAAAATCCTGCGTTTATCGCAAACTGCAGAATTTCAAGTCTTGATTCGTTTTGAAACCTGATATCCATTGATAGGATTATATCATCATTATCCAAGTTCAGAAAGCCGCGTCAGTACAACATTCAGCTGTTTTTCATAGTCCGCAAGCTTTTTCTCTTCCGTCTCGATTTTCGCTTTCGGCGCTTTGGCAAGGAAGCCCTGGTTCGAAAGGATTCCCTTACTGCGCTTCACTTCATTTTCTAGGCGCGCTTTTTCCGCATTCAGCTTTGTCTTTTCTGCTTCCACATCCATCAGCTGGGCGCTTGGGATGAAGAGACTTCCGCTGCGTACGGTATGAACGGAAAGGTCTCCGCTCAGTTCATTCTTCCAGGTGACCTTGGCAAGGCGTTCTACCATCGCTGCCTGTGTGGCATTGACCGGAACGATGTTGCCATCGAGATCCTTGATCAGAATATCAAGATGTGCACTTGGCTTCAGGTCATTGGCAATCTTTACTTCACGGATCTTCTGGATTACAGAGATCAGACGATCCATCCCTTCAAGATCTGCAGAAGGCAGATGTTCAATGCTCTCTGGCCAGCGTTCCAGACAGATGCTTTCTTTGTCATGCGGCATCTTGAGATAGATTTCCTCTGTCACAAACGGCATGAACGGATGCAGTAGTTTGACGATCGCATTTAACATTACAAGCAAGGTCGACTGCGTGCCTTTTTTGACATTGGCATCCTCGCTGGAAAGACTTGCCTTGGACAGTTCAATATACCAGGAACAGAAATCATCCCAGACAAAGGAATACAGTTCATTGCCAACAAGCGCGAACTCATATTTCTCCATGTTTTCCGTCACATGGTCTACCACAAGATTCAGCTTGTTCAGAATCCAGATATCACTGGCTGACAGAGTAGAAAGATCAATATCCGCCATTGTCATATCGTCCGGAAGATTCATGAGCACAAACCGGGATGCGTTCCACAGCTTGTTGATGAAGTTCCAGGAAGCTTCCACCTTTTCCGGGATATAACGCATATCCTGTCCTGGCGTACTGTTGGTCGACAGGAAGAAGCGTAATGAATCAACGCCATACTGATCAATGACTTCCATTGGGTCGATGCCGTTGCCAAGCGATTTGGACATCTTGCGTCCCTGGGCATCACGGATCAGACCATGAATCAGGACATCCTTGAACGGACGGTTCTTCGTAAAGTGACGTGCCTGGAATGCCATACGGGCAACCCAGAAGAAGATGATGTCATATCCGGTGACCATAGTAGAAGTCGGATAGTAGCGTTCAAGATCTGCGGTCGACTCTGGCCAGCCAAGAGTCGCAAACGGCCAGAGTGCAGAGGAGAACCAGGTATCCAGCACATCTTCATCCTGTGTCCAGTTTTCCGGATCCGCCGGTTCAGATTCACCAACATACGTTTCTCCGGTTGTCTTGTTATACCACGCCGGAATGCGGTGTCCCCACCAGAGCTGACGGGAAATGCACCAGTCTTCAATATTCTCGAGCCATTGCGCAAAGACACGTTCGAAGCGTTCCGGATAAAAGTTGATCTTTTCATCCGCATTCTTCTGATGTGCCAGTACATCATCTGCCAACGGCTTCATCTTAACGAACCACTGCTGCGACAGATACGGTTCCACAACGCAGTGTGTACGTTCACTGTGACCGACGTTATGCGTGATCTCTTCGATCTTGATAAGATTGCCTTCGGCCTCGATCCGTTTGATCAATGCTTCACGGCACTCATAACGATCCATGCCGTTGTATTCCCCTGCCAGTTCATTCATCGTTCCGTCATCATTCATGCCGATCGGCTTGGCCAGACCATGGCGTTCCGCAATCGCAAAGTCGTTCGGGTCATGCGCCGGGGTGCACTTCATCGCACCGGTACCGAATTCAATATCTACATAATCATCACCGATGATCGGCAGTTCTTCACCATTGGCCGGATTGATGGTATGCATGCCAATGACATCCTTGAAGCGCTCATCTGTTGGATTCACAACAACGCAGACATCACCGAACATTGTTTCCGGACGAGTTGTCGCAACTGTAAACTCTTTGCCGGTCTCCACAACTCTGTACTTCATGTAGTACATCTTGCCCGGATCATCCTGGTAATAAACCTCAATGTTGGACAGTGCGGTACGGGCTTCCGGATCCCAGTTGATGATACGCCAGCCACGGTAAATCAGGCCTTCGTTATAGAGTGTGACAAAGACATGACGCACCGCATCATTGAAGCCTTCATCCATCGTGAAGCGTTCTCTGGTGTAATCGAGGCTGTTGCCGAGCTTTGCCCACTGTTTGCGGATCGTTGCCGCATATTCCGCTTTCCACTCCCAGGCACGTTCCAGGAATTTTTCACGACCGATGTCATAACGGGAAATGCCTTCCGATTTCAGACGTGC
>JAFWJY010000089.1 GCA_017514525.1 Solobacterium sp.
AGGCGGCTGACTCCAATACCGCGCTCACCAAGATTGATGAAGTCGGTAAGACGCTGGAGAATGTCGGAAACAAGATGTCTTCCGTTGGTTCCAGTCTTACCCGGAATGTAACGATGCCCATTGCCGCACTTGGTACAGCGGCGGTTAAAACCACTGCGGACTTTGATGCGCAGATGTCGAAGGTATCAGCCATCTCCGGCGCAACCGGGAAACAGTTTGACGCCTTAAGGGATAAAGCTCGTGTGATGGGTGCTAAGACCAAGTTCTCTGCTACGGAAGCTGCGCAGGGATTTGAATACATGGCGATGGCCGGCTGGAAGACAGAGGATATGCTTTCCGGTATCGAGGGCATCATGAACCTTGCGGCGGCGTCCGGTGAAGATCTTGCGACCACATCAGATATTGTTACTGATGCGCTTACCGCGTTCGGTCTTTCCGCAGAGGACAGCAGTCATTTCGCTGACTTGCTTGCATCGGCTTCCAGCAATGCAAATACGAATGTATCCATGCTTGGTGAGTCGTTTAAGTACGCGGCTCCGGTTGCCGGCGCATTGGGGATCTCCGCTGAAGATACATCTCTCGCGCTTGGTCTGATGGCGAATGCTGGAATCAAAGCAACGCAGGCAGGCACCAACCTTCGTACCGGTCTCACCAACCTTGCCAAACCCAGCAAGGACATGCAGACGTATATGGACAAGTACAGCATTTCTCTCGTAAAGAATGCGGACGGGTCCATCAATCTGCGTGATACCATGATCTCGCTGAGAGAGAAGATGGGTGCTCTTTCAGAAACAGAACAGGCCGCAGCAGCTTCTGCTATATTCGGAAAGAACTCCATGGCAGGCTGGCTTGCTATTATCAATTCCTCTGATCAGGACTTTGAGAAGCTTTCCGGCGCAATTGATAACTGTGACGGTTCTGCACAACGGATGGCAGAAACCATGCAGGACAATCTGTCCGGGCAGATCACGATCCTGAAGTCTGAGTTACAGGAATTGATGATCCAAATCGGTGATTCCTTAATGCCTACAATACGTAGTATTGTAGGGCGTATTCAGGACTTCGTTTTGAAGCTTCAGCAGATGGATGAAGGAACTCGGAATACCATCCTGAGGCTTGCGGCTTTCGCGGCGGCGATTGGTCCTGTTCTTCTTGTGGTAGGAAAGCTGACTGCGGGAATCGGTAAGGGAATGCAGGCATTTTCCTCTATGGGGAAGAGCATCCTGGCATTTGTGAATGAGGCAAAACTAGGTGTCGGGGCAGGAGGAAAGTTCGCCGCAGCTATTGGCGGTATTACTGCTCCGGTAGCCGCAGTCATTGCAGTGGTCGCTGTTCTTACGGCGGCTTTCGTTCATCTTTGGAGAACCAATGAGGATTTCCGGAACAAAGTCACTGCGGTATGGGACAGCATAAAGGCGAAGTTCTCAGAAGCTTCCGGGAAAATCACGGAGGCGCTCAATTCTCTTGGCTTCAGTTTTGGAGATCTTGGTGAAGCGATCAAATCCGCATGGGACTGGTTCTGCAATGCGCTGGAACCGCTTGTGGTCGGTGTTGTTCGCGGAATTGGTCATACGCTTGAATCTGCGATTGATATCGTCACCGGAATCATACAAACCGTTACCGGAATCATTAAGGGATTCAAAGACGGAGACTGGTCATTATTCCTTGATGGGCTGAAATCTCTGTGGGATGGAATCTGGGGATTGTTATCCGTGCCGGTAAAGGCAGTGATCGACGTCATTGGCGGATACCTGCAAATGTTCGGTACCAGCTGGTCTGCAATTTGGACAGGCATCAAAACCTTCTTTGAAAACGTCTGGAACGGTATCTCCGGATTCTTCTCTGAATCCTGGAACGGAATCAGAACGACATTCGAAACAGTATGGACTGCGATTTCAAATATAGTGTCCTCTGTATGGGAAACCATCAAAAATGTTGTTCAGGTCGGAGTGATGTTTATCGCGGAACTGTTCTCCGCCGCATTCCAAATCCTGACACTGCCGTTCCGGTTTATCTGGGAGAACTGCAAGGGAACCGTCATTTCCGCATGGGAGTCCATCAAGACTGTTGTCGGCACCGCGATTGATGCGGTGAAAGTAAAGCTGGAACAGACGTGGAATCTGATCTGGGCTGTTCTTTCTCCGATCCTTGAAACTATCAAATCCGGAATCACTACGGCATGGGATGCTGTAAAGCTTGCGGTTGGTACGGCGGTTGAAGCAATACGGACAAGCGTGACGAATGTCTGGAATGCGATTGTGGCGGTACTGACTCCTATTCTTGAAGGAATCAAAACAGGTGTCACCAATGCCTGGAATACAGCGAGCACGAATGTTTCCAATGCCATGAATACGATCAGCACGACGGTTTCCAATATCTGGAATACTGTCAAAACGAATACCGGCAATGCGATCAACGGTATGAAGAGTACCATTTCTTCCGGATTGAATGCGGCGAAGACGACGGTGAGCTCCATCTTCGACAGCATTAAAACCAAGATCAGCAGTGTGATGACTTCTGCGCAGAATGCTGTATCCAGTGCGATCAGTGCGATCCGCAGCAAGTTCAATTTCTCCTGGTCGCTGCCGCATCTGAAACTGCCGCATATCTCCATTTCCGGCTCGTTCAGTATCAATCCTCCAAGCGCACCGCACTTCTCCATCAGCTGGTACAAGAAAGCGATGGAAAACGGTATGATCCTGAACAGTCCGACGATCTTTGGTATGAAAGGCAATACACTTCTTGCCGGAGGAGAAGCCGGAAGTGAAACCGTTGTCGGTACACAGTCCCTGATGGAAATGATCCGAGATGCGGTAGCGTCCATGGCAGGCGGTACGACCATCAACTACGGCGGGGTAAGTATCAATCTGTACGCACAGCCGAATCAGGATATCCGGGAGCTGGCGGATGAGATTGAGTACCGCATAAACAATAACGTCATGAGAAGGAGAGCGGCCTATGGAACATGAGTTCATCTATAACGGTATGAACAGCCGGGACTATGG
>JAFWJY010000090.1 GCA_017514525.1 Solobacterium sp.
AGAGAGGCTTTCGTGCCGGAGGATCTGGAATGTTCCATCAGCTCTTCAATCAGCGCCTCTGTCTTGCCGCGGTCATACAGTCCGGTTAACGCATCATGTTCAGAGGTGTATTGAAGCTGCTCATTTACTTCTTCCAAATGCTGGTAGGCATTCTGAATTTCAATCGTACTGGAGCTGACCAGCTTAGCAAGGCGCTTGATCAGGGAAGACTGCCCGCTTAACAGGGTGTCATCGGCTGATGGGATCGGTGTTGTTCTGCGGCTTCCTTTGCCTTCCCGCATCGCAATCGATAATAGGGTAATATTGTATTCCATGATATCGCCGTTCTTCATGTTTCGAAGCACTTCGCCAAAGGTGTTAAAACCGGCAGATGGCGCAAGCTTCTGGAATGGGTTGAGCTCTACATTGACAAACTTTTCCCAGAACAGTTTGCGCACATAGCAGGAATAAAGCAGAATCGCCTGTGGATCAAACCGCTGAATCTGCGCAAGTCTGCGGTTTACCTCATCCAGAATACCGGATGGATTGCCAAAAGTAAGATATATATCCCAGCCATTCAGCACCGAACCGGCAAGCAGTAAAGAGCCATCCTCATTGACCGTATTGGTATGGCGAAGAATTTCCTCATCGCCTACATAAGCCGCAATCGGGAATTCATTGGTATTATCGACAAAGTCTTCATCAACTGCGATATTCAGATACCGACGGTAAATTTCCGCTGCAGGAATTCCGTTGATTTCCTTCAGGAGGTTTCCTTCGGCGCTTGTGATCTTAAACGGCATACCAAGCTTTTCCCAGCCGGCAGATTTTGTAGCATCAATATGGAAATCCTTGCCAAGATACTGAATCACAATACAGGCATTGGGATAAACCTTTCCATCTGCCATCACAAACGCGTTCGCAAGATCTGCATCATGGTTGCCTGCGTAGCCGCCAAAGATGGTAATGGATGGATCGCAGTGTTTCAGCTCCTCATACATTTCCAGCGTATTCAGTAACGCGCCTGGCAATAGCAGTTCAGCCGCTTTCAGATCCGCAGCCAGCTTGGAATCTAGTTCTTCCCGGATACGGGAGCCGATAGTCCGTTCTTTTCCAGCCAGTCCATCATAAATGGAAACCTGAATCTCCGTGCACTCAAACGCAAGGCAGGAAACCAGTATTCCCTTTTCCATCAGTCTTCCTTCCTTGATTTCACCGCCGGATTCGGTTCCTACTACGTGACACCCTGGAAATTCGGATGATAAAAACTCCATCAGCCGAATTAACATTGGTTGATCGGAAATACCGGTATAAATATGAAACAGCAGTTTCTGGTCTGTTCCCAGTTCGTGAACAGAAGAAATAAAAGAAGCTTCCAAACTGGCGTTCTCAGTTCTGGTAATGAGATGTCGCATGGGCCTACCTCTCCATGATTCTTATATCGTTCGTTATTAAAAGTTTATCATGAACAAATTGCTTACAGGCACATGCAATCATGGAAATTTAATGAAACCCACATCATTAAAATACGGCAGTTGATTCAAAGTGCCAAATAAGTTCTATAGGTAGATTCGGATATGCATATCCGTTACTTGGCATTATAATTACGAGCGTACTATGACATTGAATCGAAGTGAAAAAACAGATTTTTCCAAAGGCACCGTCTGGAAAGTCGTGCTGGCTCAATCACTGCCACTGATGGTGGCACAGATTGTCTACCTGCTCTACAACATTGTTGACCGCATCTTTATCGGACATATGCCAGGAGGTGAAGGCGCAATCGCGCTTACCGGCATCGGACTTGCCTTTCCGTTGACAACAATTATTGCGGCCTTTACCAATCTGTTTTCTTCCGGCGGTACGCCCCTGTTTGCGATTGCACGGGGTGCACAGGATGAAAAACGGGCTGGCAGGATCTTCAATCAGGTAACCATGCAGTTGATTGGCTGTTCCGTGATTCTGTTTGTGTTCTGCTATCTGTTTCGAAAACCGATTCTGTATGCCTTTGGCGCATCAGACCAGTCGTTTCCCTATGCGGATGATTACCTGCGGATCTATCTTCTGGGTACGACCTGTTCCATGCTGGCAACAGGGCTGAACAGTTTCATTAACGCCCAGGGCTATCCCCGCCATGGCATGATTACGGTAATCTCCGGGGCAGTCGTTAATATCATTCTTGATCCCCTGTTTATCTATGTGTTTCATATGGGCGTTAAAGGTGCTGCACTGGCTACGATTATCGCGCAGACGGTATCTGCTTTCTGGGTCGTTCTGTTCTTCCATTCTGAAATCTCATTGTTTCACTTTGATTTCCGGGAATGGATTCCCGATTGGAAGCTGTTAAAGGAAATTGTATCGCTTGGCATCACCGGATTTATTGTCCAGGGCACCAACTCTGCGGTTCAGATTGCGTGCAACATCATGTTGCGAATGTATGGCGGAGATCTGTATGTAGGCGTTATGACCGTAATCAACTCGATCCGGGAAGTGCTGTCTCTGCCGGCACAGGCACTGTCTCAGGGTGCGCAACCGGTGATCTCCTATAACTATGGCGCTAAGAAGTATTCCCGCATTAAAAGTACGATTCGTTTCAATACAATAGCTTCACTTGGCTACACCCTGCTGGCTTGGATCATCGTACTGGTGTTTCCAAAACAGCTGATGCATATCTTTACCGAAGATCCGGCAATGATTGAAGCTGGTTCGGAAGCGTTATTCATTTACTTCTTCGGTTTTGTATTCATGACGTTTCAATTTACCGGTCAGCAGGCATTCACTTCGACCAAATGTGTGAAGCGAGCTGTATTCTTCTCCCTGTTTCGCAAGATCATACTCGTTGTACCATTAACCTTCCTGCTTCCTGGACTCGGATATGGAGTTCATGGCGTCTTTATGGCCGAACCGATTTCCAACGTTGTTGGAGGACTTGCCTGTTATATCACGATGATGATTACACTGTACCGGCGTTTTCCACAGGATGATCAGCCATTTACGGCATAACGATGCATGAATCATGAACAAGTTCTTCACAAACCTTTTCTAGTATTACAGCCGTAATAAATACATTTTTTTCTGTCAGGATGGACGAGTATTTAATGAAGTGTTGAATATTAAGACTAAAAATATACATATCCATCAACCGATACATCGCCTTGTTTACACTCCACCATAAATTCACCGAAATGGATCAACATCACACCCTTCCTTGAACAGGAATTTGGTCATTGGTAAAATAGCGAGGTGTATTAAATTTGGACAGCTGCTGGAGGATTTTTTTATGGCATGGTATGACGAAGCTGTGTTCTATCACATTTATCCATTAGGTCTTACGGGTGCACCGAAACAGAATGATTATTCAGAGCCGGTGCATCGCTTAAATACGCTTCTTCCCTGGATCGATCATCTGAAGAAGCTAGGTTTTACTGCAATTTATATCGGTCCCCTGTTTGAATCCTGCGGGCATGGGTACGAAACGACTGATTATAAAAAGCTGGACAGCCGGCTTGGCACAAATGAGGATCTCACTTCTTTTGTAAAAGCCTGCCATGAGGCTGGTATGAAAGTGATCTTTGACGGTGTATTCAATCACACCGGACGGGATTTCTTTGCGTTCAAGGATATCCAGCAGAACCGGGAAAACTCACGGTATCGGGACTGGTACTGCAATGTAAACTTCTGGGGCAATACCGAATACAATGACGGGTTCAGTTACGACAACTGGGGTGGATACAACCTTCTGGTGAAATTGAACCAGCGGAATCCGGAGGTACAGGATTACATAGAGGAAGTGATCCGGTTCTGGGTCAGTACGTTTGATGTGGATGGCATCCGACTGGATGCGGCAGATGTGCTCGACTTTGAGTTTATGAAGCGGCTGCGCCAGGTTGCGGATTCTGTAAAACCGGAGTTCTGGCTGATGGGAGAAGTCATTCATGGAGATTATTCCCGGTGGGCAAACTCGAATACCCTCCACAGTGTTACCAACTACGCATTACACAAAGCACTTTACAGCGGACATAATGATCACAATTACTTTGAGATCGCTCATACGATTCGCTATACAAACAACATGATTTCCAATTCCATCCGCTTATACAACTTCGTTGATAACCATGATGTTGAACGGATTTATACAAAGCTTTCCAATAAAGCACATTATCTGCCTGTGCATATTCTGCTTTATACGCTGCCTGGTATCCCTTCCGTTTATTACGGCAGTGAGTTTGGCATCGAAGGAAAGAAAGAACGCTGGTCGGATGATTCGCTGCGACCGGCAATCAATCTCGCTGATCATGTTAAGGATTACAAGGAAAACCCATGTACCATATTGATTGGTTCATTGGGAAAGATTCGTAGCGATTATGTCAGTGACCTGGCATATGGAGACTATAAGGAACTTGTCTTGACAAACCGTCAGTTTGCCTATAGCAGAGGTAACCTGTTAGTAGCCGTCAATAATGATGAAAACCCTGCTGAACTTGCCCTTCCAGCAGTCCATAACGCATACCGCGGTTTATTATCAGGTACGTTGATTACCGCAGAAAACGGAACTCTTCCGGTTTCACTGGAAGCCTGCGGCGGTGATATCTTTGCGCCTGCAGATGAGACACCTGTTAAGGTTTCAAAGCAAAAGAAGTCCCCTGTCAAACAACAAAAACCCGTTGAGGCATCGCTGTTTGTGGAGAAGGCAAACAAAGAAGAATCTGACAAGCCGGTTAAAAAACATACTCCAGTTTCGATTCCGGATGTTCCCTATGAGCAGATGACCGTAGAACAGCTGCAGGCTGTCATTCTTGAAAAGCTGGCAAAGAATGGACCGGTAACAGATCAGATGAAGCGGGATGTTGAAGCGAATATCTGGCTGGATTCCCTGATCAACTGGGCAAAGAGTTTTCGATAAATAATAAGGCATAAACTAATAATCCTGTACTTCTTGCTGGAGCACAGGATTATTTTTGTCATTAAAAAATACTTTTGGTAATTCGTTCAGAAAATAGAATAAATGCGACATTCATGCAAGGGTTAAAACACCAATTCTCATTGATAGCCATACTTATTTTGTGTGTCATAATTATGCTACATTGATAATCACAGAAAATTCTCGTGATGCAGCTATCATCCCAGGCCTGTGCATGAAACAAAAGTTTGAGCAGGCACGATGCAAAAACGACGGAAAGAAGGTATTCCAAATTGAGGATCATATTTGTACGGCACGGCAAGTCAGATTACACTAACGATTGTCTGACCCCGGAGGGCCATAAGCAGGCAGCAGCCACAGCAGAGCGACTCTCCGCAGAGGGTGTCCAAAAAATCTATGCCGGTACCTCCCGCCGCGCCCAGCAGACCGCCGCCTACACCGCGCAGCGGTTGGGGCTTGAGGTTATGACCCTTTCCTTCATGGGAGAAATCTCTTGGGGTGGGCCGGGAATTCCGGCGGATGGCCGCCCTTGGGAACTTGGCTATCGAATGCTCGAGGAGGGATTTGACTTTAACACAGCCGACTGGAAGCTGCACCCCTATTTCTATGAAAACACCGTCTCTCAATATTACAGCAAAGTCACTTCCGAATTCGATCAATTTCTGAACGAACTGGGCTACCGGCACGAGGGCCGCAGATTCCTCTGCCTGGGAGGCAGAGACGAGACCCTGGCGCTGTTCAGCCATGGCGGCTCGGCAGGCATCGTGATAGCCCATCTGCTGGCGCTACCCTACCCCTATGTTGCCTCGGTGATGCCCACTGATTGTGCGTCTATCACCACAATCAGCTTCCCTGTTGCGGAGGGCAAATGGGTCTTTCCCAAAATGGAGCTGTTCAACGACTGCGGCCACATCCACGATACAAACGGGAAGGAATGACATGAAATCCCAGCTTATTCGTACAAGGCAGATAATCCAGACAAATAGAATTGTTGGAAAGAAAATACGTGACTCTGCAAGCATTCACTTCGCAGAGTTTATTTCTATATTCGTGAGATCAAATCCGTAGACTTATTCATTTATTGAGAGGTCAGGTCACCAATTCTCATTGACAGTCAGATAACTGGGTTTAGCTTACGAGTTATGGTTCGATTCAGGTATTGAATCCGCAATGTGATTACGCTTTCTATAAGCTTCATACGCTGGTTCGATGATTGTTTGTAGTCTTTTTTCCCAGCCATGTTTATGAAATACACAGACTTCCGGATCAACACCGTAATAATTATTTCCGTTCACGATTGCTGTATTGCGGCACCCGCCGGCACAGCGGTCAAGGTATCCACAGTTGCGGCAGTCTGAATTGCCATCACGAACTTCTTTAACGGTGGCGTAGGAGTATTTCACATAATCTGAGTCGCTGAGTATTTCACGCAGCGGTGTATTCTTCAGACTTGGAAAACTGGATGCCAGATCACAGTCAGCCATACCCATGCATGGGCTTACTACCCCATCTGCGCCAAGATAAAAACTGTCTTTTAAGGACGGACAGGCAAGCGCATCTTCCTGAGTTTTCTTTATCTCTCGTACACCATAAAACGACCATGTTTCTGTGTCATGTTCATACTGAAACGCAGTGCACAGCATGATATCGATCGGAGCGTTGTCTTCAAAATACTCAGGTATATACGCGGCTGCGATTTCCAGTGCCTCATCCGTTGAAAGACTAAGGCTTCGCAGTTCAGGGTTGGCCCATTCTCCAAGCTCCATAATCGTGCCGACCTTCAGATAGTTAACCCCGTATTGGGCAAGATGACGTACTGATTCACGGATTGATGAAGCATTTTTCTTGTGCAGGCACATAGAGACTGAAACTTCGTATCCCCGCTCCTGCAGCAGTTTCAGTGCTTTGTCAGTACGCGTTTCACAACCGGGTATGCCGCGCAGATAATCATGCCAGCCCTTCCCGTCATAACTCAGCTGAAAGGAAGGATGGATCTTCCGGGCTTCCAGTTCATCCAGAAACGTTTCATCAACCAGCCAGCCATTGGTATAAATCGTGGAGATACGTATTTCCCGTTCGATCAGTGCATCCATGATGTCTAAAAAGTCCTTCCGGATCAGCGGTTCCCCGCCGGTAATGCCGGCATGGAAAACGCCGCATTCCGCAAGCTGATCTGCAATCTGAATGATTTCATCGTGGGATGGACTGCCGTGTTTTGCCTGTGGGGCACTCATAAAACAGTGTCTGCATTTTAAATTACAGGCACCGGTAATTGACCAGTGCACTTCCTTCCGATACCGTACCGGATAGGTATGATAAATCTGATGGTCCTCTAACAGCTGTCCCGAAGCTGCTTTACAAATGATGTTGTTTTCCAATAATGCATTTAAAAAATCCTGTTCGTTCTGGGACAGTTCTTCAGGGTTTAAATCATGGGCTCCATCACATTTCAGCAACAGTTTATAGTCAGGTATATCAAATACCCGGATATTCATTGTCGTTGTGTCCAAAATACAGGCTGGCAGTTTATACCAGCCGCGGAACCGGTAACGGTTGTTCAGTACATAGCGCATACGACAGATTCCTTTCCGTGTAAAAACTCAGGGCTGTTCCCTGAGTCGTATAACTATTTATGAAATACTATGAGACATCTCCTCCGCTTGGAAGCTTCTGGTTCGATCATAGAAGCAGCCTTCTCATTCAGGACAACGTCAGCTACAGGAGATTCCACATCTGCATTGAACGCAAGCGGGTTTCCACCACATCTGCTGGCAAACCCACATCCACGATCAACTGCACCACCAGCAACCTGATCAAGATCTTCAGAAGCGACATCGGAGAGCGAATCAATCGTAGCATCTGTATTCTGTTTCAATTCCTTCTCGTTCATATGAATATCCTTCTTTTTCTTTCAGTATACGGTTTGCAAGGGAATGATTCCAGAAACGAATTTATAAAACAGTTGGTACTGATACTGCTGTTAGAGTGGTATATATCACGTTGCTTTACAAGTCTGCTTTAACAAATAGAACTCTCTATTCAAATAAATCGTTTCGAAAAACTTTTTTTCCTAAGATAAATCAAAGAACGCAGCCTCAAGCTTCTTATCTTCAAATACCTTGATCAGTCGTTCTGTAAATGTGGTTCTGCGTACATGGG
>JAFWJY010000091.1 GCA_017514525.1 Solobacterium sp.
ATCGAATTCACAATGGAATGAAACATCTGATTGCCCACCTGAAACATACTGCGGTCGAAGTCGATGTTCCGGACGACAAGATCCGGCGTGATCTCGCCAAAGCCGTCATGGGTGCAGTGAAACCGGCCGATATGGGAATACTGATAGTACTCATATACAAGCGGATGGCCGCAGCGCGGGCAGAACTTGCCCTCTCCTGCTTCATCCGAAATGATCGTGGAACGGATCGTTTCCTGGACGCTGAAGAAATGAATCGTTGCCTTTGGCGCATGATCCGCCAGACGCACCACATTGGGGTCATCTCCATTCAGGATCAGATGCCCTTCAAAACGTTCCATCAACTCAATGAATTTCAAGATGATCGTTTCCATCTCACCGGCACGGTCCAGCTGATCACGGAAAAAGTTGGTAATGACAAGTGTCGTCGGATGCAAATTGTCAAACTGCCGGTACATGGTCAGCTCATCAATTTCCAGCACCAATGCATCCGCCTGAATGCGATACTGGTCGTCTGAGCCGGAAGCCAGCGTCGTCGCGATCCCGACATTCAGATTATCACCGCGATGGTTATTCAATACTTTAAGCCCGTTAGCCCGCAGGGACTCTGCGATAAGATTGGATGTGGTCGTCTTGCCGTTGGTTCCGGTAATCAGTATGACCTCCTTGGGCAGATGAAACTTCTTCAGAAAGTTTGGATCCATGCGCAATGCCAGCTCTCCGGGGAACGAGCCGCCTCTGCCGGCCTTTGCCAGCAGGCTGTGGAGCTTTTGTACAATGAAAAGCCTGATATCCATACTTACTTCCCTGCTTTATAAAACTGACGGTTGTCAAACGCAAACATTTTCTGCGACCACTGTCCCGGCTTAACTGTTTCCAGCGCCGAGCGCAGGGAAACCATTCTGGAATCAATATTGTCGATGAGATACAGCGCTTCCGCCTCGGGAATCTCCGGCAGCACCGGGGATCCGAATTCATGTTTGCCATGATGGGACAGAATCATATGCCTCAGCAGCATCGTCTCCGTTTCATTCGCAAGGCCAAGGGAGTCTGCCGTTTCCATCAGCCAGCCATGGCCAATGGAAATATGGCCGATCAGCTTTCCCTCCAGTGTATATTCATTCGACACAAGACCGCCCAGTTCTGCCGTCTTGCCCATATCATGAATCAATACACCGGCAATCAGCAGATCCCGGTTCAGGAACGGATAAGCACCGGCAATATACTCGGCAAGGTTTGCCATACCAAGGGTATGCTCGGCAAGACCACCCAGATAGTTGTGGTGGATCCGGGAAGCAGCCGGATAATCAAAGAATGTCCGACCGACTTTTTCATACATGCCTTTGACAAGCTTCTGCAGAACCGGATTGGTAATGGAAGAGATATAGCCGTTGATGCGGGTCTTCAGTTCGGATACCGCAACCGGAGAAGCCATGACATATTCACTGAGGTCAATCGGTTCCTGGTCAAGATCCTGAATGGAATGCACGCGCAGCTGCAGTGCATTGTTGTAATCCAGCACTTCAAATGACAGCTGTTCCACATGGCCGGGCTTTGCGGCTTCCATATCTTCTGCACTGGCATCCCAGAGCTTGCCGTCAATCGTTCCGGAGTTATCCTGAAGGACAAGACTCAGATACGGCGCCCCTTTCTGGGTGACGCCTTTTACAACATTCTTCACCAGCAGGTTCATTGTGTAACGCTGCTTTTCCTTAAATTCCCTGATCTTTGTCATCTTCGTTCCACTCCATTTCATCCAATATGACATAAATGTCTTCCGGCTGATAACCCTGTGCGCTGCAGTAGCGGTAAACCGTGTTGCGCAGCTTTGTACCGGAATATTTTCTGAGATAGCGCTTTCTGGCCTTATGGGCACATTTGCGCAGG
>JAFWJY010000092.1 GCA_017514525.1 Solobacterium sp.
AAACAACTGTGCCATCCGGCAGTTCCAGCAAGGTACTGTCTCCCTGACCAACGTCAATGTAACAAACGGTTAAGGTGCTGTGATCTCCGGTATGTGCAGTTAAACGATAATTAGCTCCAAGTACAGCCAGCAATATCGTTAATAGCGCCTTAAAGGCTATTACAGGCGTTGTTTTGCCAAATGGAGTAAACCAGATCACGCCTGTATAACACACGATAAAAGCGGTAATATTGCCCTGATAACCAAGCCAGGTTCCGGCAATAAAACAACAGATTGCCAGTACCATTCGAAGATTGTGTATCTGTTTCTTCATCGTCTTTCTTTTCAGTTTAAATGCTTTTTGAAATTGTAGCGTATTTTTCATTACAACTTGAATCCATTTTGTCTGCAGTTTGGTTTATTTCTGAAAAGAAACCTTTATATTATGTACTGTAATCGGATAAGATACAGGTATGACAAGTGAAAATGATTGCTATGGAATTCTCGGTGTCAGTTCTGATGCGACACCGGAAGAAATTCAGCTGGCATATGAGTATGCCAATGATTTTTTCAGTTCCAAAAATTATACAGGTGATAAGAACTATGCCCAGCAGTATCTGGAAGATGCACGCAAAGCTTATATTACCCTTTCGGATCCAAGATTTCGTTATGTTCATGATGAACAACACGGAATTATAAACCGGTATGTAGGAACACCAATCCCACATCTGAATAAAGATATTATCTTTCCTGGATATGTCGAGACCGGGGATCTGTATAAAGATAAACTCGCCCTGTTTACAATTCCAAAAATGGACAGCTACAATCCTGCACTTGATTACTCCTATATGCCCTATGCCGGATGCTTTGGGATCGAACAAAGTGATATTCCAAAGATCAGAGAGCGATATGAAGAAGCATCTGTCAACTGCGAAAAGCTGATCAAGCAGGCTTTGATTGCCAAAAAGCGCTGCGGTAAAATCGCGATCCGGCTGAAGTACGCCGCTGTGCTGGAAAAGCTTCAGCTTGCCAGTATGTCGATGGGCGTTATTGGATCCGTTTTGTTTGTCATCTGGCTGCTATTAAGAATGCTGTCGATTATTGAAGGAAATGCTCCGTTTGAGGGATTTCCGCAAAGCTGTATATCTGCAGCTATTATCGGATTTGGTTCAGCTGTGCTGAATCCTGTCAAAAATGATCAAAGCATCCAGCAGATGTATGAAGACGCCCGCAGTAAAGTAGAAGCCATTACGCTTGATCCGGATATGATCGGATATGTACAGTATTCCTGCGCAATGCAGGAATATGACAATTACCGGAATGAACATCCAAAACCGGAAGAACCGATTCAGACTTCGATCTAAGCAGGTTTTCCGATAGTGCTGTATTTCAAACCAATACCCAAAAGAAAAAGGATAGATGAAGCTCTCACCTATCCTTTAATGTTTCTATGTCTGGATTAGCGAACGTAATCTTTCAGACTCTTGGAAGCCTTGAATCCAGGAACCTTGGAAGCGGCGATCTGGATGGTCTCCTTTGTCTGCGGGTTAATACCGGTGCGAGCTGCACGTGTCTTAACCTCGAATTTTCCGAAACCGGAAATATCAGCCTTCGCTCCATCCTTCAGTCCATCGGCGATGGTATTGAAGACGAGATCAACGATCTCTGAAGCTTCCTTCTTCGTCAGATTGTGCTTCTCAGCAACAGTTTCAGCAATTACCTTCTTATTTACAGCATCCATTGTATCAATTCTCCTTTTCTGTATGCTTGGATATATTATCACGAATCTAAAGCATTTCAATACTTGACAAGTGAAATCATTTTACTGTGGAATTTTGGCAAATAAGGCATCTAACAGCTGTTCCAGTTCTTCACTGTTCAGCCCTTTCACGCCGCATGCGTTTCTGTGGCCACCGCCATGAAAACGCTCTGCCACATCATTGATCTGTACATGTCTGGACCGCAGACTTCCATCGTACAGCAGTCTGTCATCTTCCAGTTTCTCAACGAAGATGGCATAGATTTCAAACTCATGAACATGTCCGAATTCTTCAATGAAGTTCTTTACCTGTTTAGCCGGCATGGCCCATTCATTCATCTCCTGCAGCGTAACAATCCGATAGGCCAGTCTACCCTCCCGGATCTGCACGGAATTACGAATCATGTTGGCAAATTTGAAGCTCTCAATATCCTGATCGAACAGCTGACGGTTTAACTCCGGAATCCGAACCCCGAACTGTGACACCCATCCGGCAATTTCCAGTGAGTGTCCGGTTGTATTGCTGGTGCGGAAACTCAACGTATCCGTCAGCATTCCCCGAAACAGGTATTCCGCTGTTTTGGTAGAAACATACTTATCCGGACACTGACGGAAGAATTCCGCCAGAATCTCACAGGTAGATGCGCTTTTTATAAATACAAACTGTTCATCTCCAAAGGGATGCGTATTCGGATGATGATCGATCCGAATTACATGCTTCGCCTGTTTCCAGGAAGCGTCATCGATCCGTTCTTCATTTGCGGTATCCAGGATGATCGCAACGCTGTTGGCAAGATCCTCCTTGGAGATGGAATCGCTCTGCGGCCAGCAGTTGCCCTGCTTGCAGTATTCCAGGCCTAATGCATATACATGTTTTCCCGGCCAGTTTTCTTCAATCCAGTTCTTCAGGCCGAATTGACTGCCTACTGCGTCACAATCCGGATGTTCATGACGAAAAATGGTAAAGATGTCATTCTCCTCGATGATCTGCAGCAGGCCGTCAAACTGAAACATGATTACAGCCCCAAAAGACGGCACGTATCACGTGCAATAACAAGTTCTTCGTTGGTCGGAATCACATAGACTGCAATCTTGGAATCCGGTTTGGAAATCAGGCATTCCTTGCCATGAATCGTTGCGTTGAGATCATAGTCAATGGAAAGTCCCATGGACTCTTCTACGCCCTTCAAGATGCGTTCTCTGGTCTGTGCATCATTTTCACCAAGACCAGCTGTAAATACGATCGCATCTACATGGCCAAGCTGTGCATAGTAGCCGCCAACTACATTGACAACACGGTTGGTATAAAGCTTCGTTGTAAGAATCGCACGTTCATTGCCTTCATCAACTGCCGCCTGAATGTCACGGGCATCGGAAGAAATACCGGAAACACCAAGCATACCGGAACGCTTATTCAGGAAGGTATCCATTTCATCTGGTGTGCATTCAAGCTTCTTCATCATGTAGAAGACAACCGTCGGGTCAATGTCGCCGCAGCGGGTTCCCATCATGATGCCGCCAAGCGGTGTAAGACCCATGGAAGTGTTAATAACCTTGCCGTTTTTGATGGCTGTAATGGAAGCGCCATTGCCCAGATGGCAGGTAATCATGTTGAGTTTTTCAACATCCTGATCCATCAGCTGCGCTGCTCTGCGGTTAACATACCAGTGGCTGGTTCCGTGAGCGCCATAGCGGCGGATCTTGTACTGCGTATACCAGTCATACGGTACCGGGAACAGGTAGCTTTCCGGGCCCATGGTCTGATGGAATGCAGTATCAAATACAAATACATGACCAATCGACGGCAATGCGTTCTTGAATGCTTCATAGCAGACCAGATGTGCCGGATTGTGAAGCGGAGCCAGTTCGGAAAGTTCACGAACACGGTCAACGACACTGTCATCTACAACAACGGACTGATCAAAGTAAGCGCCGCCCTGGACAATACGGTGTCCTGCGCCCTGGATCTCATCCAGAGATTTCACAATGCCATACTCCAGCAGGCTGTCGAGCAGAAGTTTTACTGCGACTTTATGATCTGGAATCGGGAGTTCTTTTACCTTCTTGTCACCATCAATTTTGATGGTGAAGACACCCATATCCTGTCCGATGCGTTCCGCCTGTCCGCTGGTCAGAACCGTTTCAGATGGCATGTCAAACAGCTGAAACTTCAATGATGATGAACCTGAATTTACTGAAATAATCTTACTCATATTCTCCTCCGATCAATTCTGTATGCATGAGTTTTGATACATATCGTTCACAGGATTGTTCCTGTTTCATCTGATGGTAGATCTGCATGCGGGCGTCATGCGCCTGTATGCATTTTAATACCTGTTCGTAGTGTTCCAGTTCCGTTTTGCATTTGCGGATCGTATCCGATACAGCAGCTCTCGAAATCCCTTCCAGTTCCGCGATCTCACTCATCGAGAAGTCTTCCCGGTAGTAGTAATCGCAGATCGTACGCTGGCGATCCGTCAGGAGTGCGCCATAGTAATCCAGAAGTGTGTTGACTCTGATCCTATCCGACATGTTCCTGGAGATCCTCGGAAATACTGTAGAGGTAGGCGTCAAGATCAAACGGGCGCAGATCTTCCGGCTGTTCACCAAGACCGATGAAGTACACCGGCAGATGGAGACGATGTTTGATTGAGATGATGATGCCGCCCTTGGCGGTACCATCCATCTTTGTCAGAATAATACCGGTTAAATCGGTTGCCTCATGAAATACTTCTGCCTGCGAGAGACCATTCTGGCCGGTTGTCGCATCAAGTACAAGCCAGGTGTTATGCGGTGCACCCGGTATTTCTCTTGCCGCAACACGATTCATCTTGGACAGCTCCTGCATCAAGCCCTGCTTGTTCTGCAAGCGCCCGGCAGTATCACACAGCAGAATATCAATGTTGTGTTCTTTCGCATACCGGCATCCGTCAACGATCGCGGCGCTTGGATCGCCGTTTTCCCGGCCTTTAATGGTCGGTACGTTTAAGCGTTCGCCCCACTGTGCCAGCTGGTCAATCGCACCGGCACGAAAGGTATCCGCAGCCACAAAGGCAACTGACTTGCCCTGATCCATATACATCTTTGCAAGCTTGGCACAGGTGGTTGTCTTGCCGGATCCGTTTACCCCTTCCATGAAGATGACAGTTGGTCCATCCGGATTATAGACAATCGGTTTGTCCTCTGTTTCTTCATAGATTTCCTTCATGGTGCGAATCAGAAAATTCATCGCCCAGTGGAATGTTACATTCACGTATTCCTTGCTGGTTTTCAGAAGCTTTTCGCAGATCATGTCCGCCAGTTCAATACCGACATCCGCTTCCAGCAATACAATCGTCAGCTGTTCCAGAAAAGCATCATTGACGCCTTTATATTTCAGCTTCATGTCATTCAGGGCAGTACCGAAGCTGTCCTTGGATTTCCGGAAGCCGGAAAGATAAATGGCTTTATCGTCTTTGCGTGAGAATTTTTCCTTTAAGGTATCAAGAAAACTCATGCCTGTGCTCCTTCAGCTGGTGCTTCCGCCATATCCATCGCATCGCGCAGCTCAACCCTTAACATCTGCGATACACCCTGCTTCTGCATGGTGACGCCATACAGGACATCCGCATTTTCCATCGTACCCGGACGGTGGGTAACGACCAGGAACTGTGTGCGGTCCGTATAGTTATGCAGGTATTGCGCAAAGCGTTCGACGTTGCCCTGATCAAGCGCAGCTTCTACCTCATCGAGGATGACTAACGGTACCGGTTTTACCTTCAGAATGGCAAACAGTACGCACAAGGCAATCAGTGATTTCTCACCACCTGAAAACAGCATGTTGTTCTGAACTGCTTTTCCAGGAGGCTGTGCGTCAATATCGATACCGGTATTCAGGATATCGGTCGGATCTTCAAGAATTAGTCTTGCCTTTCCTCCGCCATACAGACTGCGGAAGATGTCATTAAACTCATGATTGATCTGATCAAACATGGTCTTGAACTGCGTTGTCATGACACGGTCCATTTCCTCAATTGCCGCAAGGATCTTATCCCGGCTGGCAGTCAGTTCATCGATCTGTTTCTTGAGGAACTCATATCGTTCATTGACTTCATTGTACTGTTCCGGTGCTTCCATATTGACGTTGCCAAGGCGTTCAATATCCGCGCGCAGCTGCAGTACTTCTTCTCTGGCATTTTCAACCACGGTATCGGTTACCTTGGTCTTGGCAAATTCAAATGTCAGCTGGTATTCACTGGCCAGACGCTGCAGATTGTTTTCAATCTTGGTCTCGAGTTTGCCCTGGTCGATCTGAATCGCATTGATGGCCGCAACTGCACGTTCCTGATCCTTGCGAAGCTGACGGATCTGCTGTTCCTTACGGTCGATCTCACTGTTGATGATCAGTCTGCGTTCACGCTTGGACTTGATATCAGCGGTGATGCGGTCACGATCGGAATAGGCTTTATTCAAGCGAACAACTGTATCATCAATCTCTTCTTCCGGAAGTGATTCGCTTAACTGATCCGGCGCAAGCAGAGCCAGGTCATTCTTCAGTTTTTCAAACTTGGCCTGTTTCGCATCGACAACCGGTTCCAGACTTGCCGCACTGATGCGGTTCTGCTGGAGGCGTCTGGTGATTTCTTCACGTTCGCTGACAGCTTTCTCGCTTTCTCTGCGTGCCAGTTCAACTCTTGCGGTCTGGGCGTCAATGGAACGGCGGATATCTTCCGCCTCACGGGCAGCCGTAATTGGTGTCGTGCTGCGCTTCATTTTTCCACCCGTCATAGAACCGCCGCGGTGAATGACTTCCCCATCGGTTGTGACGATGTTGTAGCGACGTCCGGTAAGTGAAGAAAGGTTGTTGCCGGCTTCCATGGAATCCACAACTAATACGTTATTTAAAAGATAATCCACTACTGGCTGAAAGCGGTCCTCACAGGTGACAAACTCACTGGCAACACCCAGAAAGCCCTGTGTGTTCTGACAGATTACCGAAGCTTCCTGTGACAAAGAACGCGTCTGACAGACATTCACTGGTAAAAATGTAGCACGGCCGCTCTGGTTCTTTTTTAAGAAGCGAATCGCATTGCGGGCTGCTTCTTCATCCACGGTAACAATGTTGTACATTGCGCCGCCCAGTGCTTCGGAGATTGCCTGTTCATAGCCTTCATTCGCATGAATCTCCTGACCAATGACGCCAAGAATTCCATGCAGGGCACTCCGGTTTTCCATAATGGAACGGGTACCGGCATTGCGTCCGCTGCTGAACGGGTCACGGAGAATATTTTCCAGGTACTGTTGCTGATTCTGCATGGAACGCAGTACACCCTGTGCCTGTTCATATTCATTGCTTAAATCAAATACGCGCTGCGCAATCTGACGCAGGTTTTCACTGTCCAACTGAATCTCATTGTTGAGTGTATCAAGACGTGCTTTACGGTCTTCATACTCCAGTCTTGCGGTTTCCAGCAATTCGCGTGTTTCTTTTGCCTTTTCTTCCCGGTTGCCGGTTTCGATGATGTATTTTCTGCGCTCATCCATTTCCGTACGACGGGCTTCAAGACTGGTAATATCATCAACCGTGCGCATCAGGTCTTCCTGCAATGCGGCAATTTCCGTTTCCATCTGTGAAGCTTCACGCTTCTGTTCGGCAATCTTGGTTTCTCCAATCTGCAGATCGGTGGAATAGATTTGTTTCTTCGTTTCTATATCAAAAAGTGTCTTTTTGGTATCTTCAATCGAAGCAGTCAGTTCATCTACTTCCTGGACTAATACCGCAATTTCAATCTCTTCCAGACGCTGTTTCTTCTCACGGTAGATTTCAGCCTTTCTGGCCTGCCGCTTTAACGGGCTGACCTGCTTTTCCAGCTCGATCAGGATATCTTTACTGCGGTCCAGATTATCCTTGGTACGGGAAAGACGGGAGATGCTTTCCATCTTCCGTTTCTTATACTTCGCAACTCCGGCAGCCTCTTCAAAAATGCCTCTGCGGTCCTGTGGCTTGGATTCCGCAAACGTAATGACGTTACCCTGAGAAATAATACTCAGGCTGGATTTACCTAAACCGGTATCCAGAAACAGATCCACAACATCTTTTAAGCGAACCGCATTCCGGTTGATGAGATATTCTGCATCACCGGTATCCCGGTACAGTCTTCTGGTTACTTCCAGCTCATCTTTATCGGAATTCAGAATATGATTTGCATTATCAAATACAAGTGTTACTTCAGCCATATTTAAAGGTCTGCGGTCAGCAGAACCGGAGAAAATGACATCACTCATCTTCTCACCACGCATCTGTCTGGAGCTCTGTTCACCAAGCACCCAGCGTACCGCATCAGTAATATTGGATTTTCCGCATCCATTCGGACCGACAACGCCGGTAATCGGATGCTCAAATGAAATAACGGTCTTGTCCGCAAAAGAT
>JAFWJY010000093.1 GCA_017514525.1 Solobacterium sp.
AGCTTAAGCGCCTTGCAAGAGAGGCGGCTGAGGCAAATACAACCCTCAATAAAGTCGAATCTGTGGGAAAGACGATGGAGAATGTTGGAAACAACATGGCTTCTGTCGGCTCATCTCTGACCAGGAATGTAACAACTCCAATTTTAGCTATCGGTACAGCGGCGGTTAAGACAACTGCAGACTTCGATGCAGAAATGAGTAAGGTATCCGCAATCTCCGGCGCGGCTGGAAAAGACTTCGATGATCTTCGTGCCAAAGCACGAGAGATGGGTGCAAAGACGAAGTTCTCCGCTACAGAAGCGGCGCAGGGCTTTGAATACATGGCAATGGCCGGATGGAAGACGGAGGATATGCTCGATGGTATTGAGGGCATTATGAACCTTGCGGCGGCGTCCGGTGAAGACCTCGCGGCAACCTCCGATATTGTTACGGATGCGCTGACCGCGTTTGGTCTTTCTGCTTCGGATTCCGGACACTTTGCGGATGTTCTTGCGGCGGCGAGTTCCAATGCGAATACGAATGTGTCCATGCTTGGTGAGAGCTTTAAGTATGCGGCTCCGGTAGCTGGCGCATTAGGCATTTCAGCTGAGGATACTTCCATTGCCCTTGGACTGATGGCAAATGCAGGTATCAAGGCATCACAGGCCGGTACAGCTCTCAGAACAGGTCTTACCAATCTTTCAAAGCCGACCAAGCAGATGGAGACCTATATGGATAAGTACAATATCGCACTTGTCCAGAATGCAGATGGGTCAATCAATCTGCGGGAAACTATGGTTTCTCTTCGTGAAAAGATGAGTGGTCTTTCGGAAACAGAGCAGGCAGCTGCCGCTTCTGCGATATTCGGAAAGAACTCCATGGCCGGGTGGCTTGCGATTATCAATTCTTCTGATCAGGATTTCGATAAGCTGACTTCTGCCATTGATAACTGTGATGGCTCGGCGGAAGCGATGGCGGCGACCATGCAGGATAATCTGGCCGGGCAGATCACCATTCTGAAATCGGCTCTGCAGGAGTTGATGATTCAGATTGGCGATGCGCTGATGCCAACGATCCGAAATCTTGTGAGTCACATCCAGTCGTTTGTAGAAAAACTTCAGCAGATGGATGAAGGAACCAGAAATACAATCCTGAAGCTTGCGGCTTTTGCGGCGGCGATCGGTCCTGTGCTACTGGTTGTCGGAAAACTGACAGCTGGAATTGGAAAAGGACTGCAGGCAATCTCTTCTTTGGGAAAAGGAATTCTCACCTTCGTCAATCAGGCAAAACTGGGAGTCGGAGCAGGAGGGAAGCTTGCGGCAGCTATTTCCGGGATTACAGCACCCGTGGCCGCTGTAATTGCTGTGGTTGCCGTATTAACAGCGGCTTTTGTTCACCTGTGGAATACCAACGAAGAGTTCAGGGATAAGGTCATCTCGATCTGGGAATCTGTAAAAGCGAAGTTCTCCGAAGCTGCAAACAAGATCACAGATGCCATCAATTCTCTGGGCTTTTCTTTTGGGGATCTTGGACAGGCGATCAGTGCCGCATGGGACTGGCTGTGTAATGCGCTTGAACCAATCGTTACTGCTGTTCTTCAGGCAATCGGTGATACCGTAGAAAGTCTCATTGATGTGGTAAGCGGAGTGATTCAGGTCATCGTCGGGCTCATCAAGGGATTTAATGACGGTGACTGGTCGGTATTCCTGTCGGGTATCGCAGACCTTTTCACCGGAGTGATCAACGGACTGCTCATGCCGTTTCGAGCGATCTTCTCCTTGTTTGGGGTGGAGATCGGAAAGTTCAGCGGCGACTGGGGTTCAGTCTGGGAAACAATCAAGCAGGTGTTCGAAACAGTGTGGAATGGTATTAGCAGTTTCTTTACCGGCATCTGAACAGCTATTTCCACAACCGTTTCCTCTGCGATTACTGTAGTCAGTACTGCCATATCGAATGGATGGACTGCTGTGAAGGAGTTCTTTACTACGACATGGAATGCAATTTCAGAAGTGGTTTCTTCAGCTTGGGAAACCATCAAGAATGTGGTTCAGGTTGGAATCATGGTAATCGGAGAACTGTTCTCCGCAGCCTTCCAGATCCTGACACTCCCGTTCCGTTTAATCTGGGAAAACTGCAAGGAAGCAGTGTTCGCCGCATGGGAGGCGATCAAACAGACCGTCAGCACGGCTATTGAAGCTGTCCGTATCAATCTTGTGGCGGCGTGGAATCTGATCTGGGAGTCCATTTCACCGATTATTGAAATGATCAAAACCGGAATCAGTACAGCGTGGGAAGCGATCAAAACCGGAATTGAAATGGTCATGACGGCAATACAGACCACACTGACAAATGTGTGGAATCTGATCTGGACTCTTCTTTCTCCGATTATTGAGACTATCAAGACAGGTATTTCTACTGCTTGGGATGGAATAAAGCTTGCGGTAAGCACAGCCGTTGAAACGATTAAAACAACAGTAACTACTGTCTGGAATGCCATTGTGTCAATACTGACACCGATTTTGGAAGGACTTAAAACCAGCGTCACAAACGCATGGAATACGGCAAGCACCAATGTGTCCAATGCGATGAATTCGATAAGCACCGTTGTTTCCAATATCTGGAACGCGGTCAAAACCAATACGGGAAACACGATCAACAGTGTAAGGAACTCAATAACTACCGGTTTGAATGCGGCCAAATCAACAGTATCTTCGATCTTCGATGCGATTAAGACGAAGATCACTTCTGTGATGACAGGAGCGCAGAATGCAGTTTCCAGTGCGATCAGTGCGATCCGCAGTAAGTTCAACTTCAGCTGGTCGCTTCCGCACCTGAAACTGCCGCATATTTCCATCAGCGGTTCCTTCAGCATCAATCCGCCAAGCGCTCCGCATTTCTCCATCAGCTGGTACAAGAAAGCGATGGAAGACGGAATGATTCTGAATGGCCCGACGATCTTCGGTCAGCGTGGAAATACACTGCTTGCCGGAGGGGAGGCCGGAAGTGAAACGGTTGTCGGCACACAGTCTCTGATGGAGATGATAAGAGATGCCGTAGCGTCCATGGCGAACCAGACCACAATCAACTACGGCGGCGTGAATATCAATCTTTACGCGCAGCCGAATCAGGATATCCGGGAGCTTGCGGATGAAATCGAATACCGAATTAACAACAACGTCATGAGAAGGAGGGCGGCATTTGGATCATGAGACATGAATTCATCTATAACGGCATGATCAGCCGTGACTATGGGCTGACGGTCTCTGGTGAGGATACCTGGACCCGCCCTCAGCCAGATGTAAAAAGAATTTCGGTGCCCGGCAGAAACGGTGATCTGATTCAGCTGGGCAATCGCTATCAGAATCTTGATATTACGTATCACTGCGGCATTGTGAAGAATCTGAAGACCAACTTCGATGCCCTCAATGCCGCTTTGCTTTCTGAGCCTGGTTATCACCGACTGGAAGACAGTTATCACCCGGAGTATTTCCGAATGGCTGTGTTTGAATCGGCACTTGACCCGGACGTGAAGAAACGTGGAATTGTGGGAGAGGTGGACATCAAATTCAACTGTAAACCGCAGCTGTTTTTAAAATCAGGACTCGTGGAACAGAGAATTGAGAACAACGGGGTTATATACAACCCGACACCATACAATGCCTCACCGATTCTTCGCTTTGGCTTCCAGCGATCCTGGGAGGGCGGCAGTATTACGATCAACGGAAGAACGTTGTCCTGTACCAATCCCGGTACGGTTTCGGACTTTGTAATCGACTGTGAGAGACAGGATATCTACGAAAAAGCCAGCCGAACGAACCGGAACAATCTCTTCACGCTGAGTGATGGGGAGTTCTTTGAACTGAAGCCGGGAAGGAATACGATCTATTTCACCGGCGTATCGACGGCGGTATACATCATCCCCAACTGGTGGACGGTGTAATAAGGAGGAATCATGAAACCTATTCTTTTTGCGGAAGGCAGTACCGATTTCTCCACCAATGGTATAGGCCGGCTTTCTGATGCAATTTCCTGCAAGGTAACAGAAGAGCGCAATGGGGGATATGAACTCCATTTGGAATACCCGATCGATGGTCAGCTGATGGGCGATATCCGATACAGCAGAATCATTGTGGCAAAACCTGCAGATAACAAAAGTGCACAGCCATTCCGGATCTACCGGATTTCAAAGCCACTTTCAGGCGTGGTGGAAATTGATGCAGAACACATCAGCTACCAGATGGCGCATATTCCCATCATGCCGTTTAACGTAGTGGGTCTTACAAATGCAATGACAGCGGTGGGAACTTATGCGGCAGAGACAAATCCCTTCATTTTTTCACGAGAAGGGGCGTTTGGTCAGGTGATCGGAAATTCCTTCAAGGTGGAAGCGCCGGATAATCTGCGGTCACTGCTTTTCGGAAAGGCTGGGTCTTTTATAGATGTGTACGGCGGGGAATGGGAGTTCGATGGTTTTAACGCCATCCTGCATAAAGATCGTGGTGCAGACAATGGAGTAACGATCCGTTATGGCAAGAACCTCACAGACCTGAAACAGGAGGAGAATATCGAAAGCACCTATACCGGTATCTGTCCGTATTGGAAAGGGCAGGAAAATGGCAGTGATGTGGTTGTCTCCCTTCCTGAAAAAGTGCTTCACACCAATCAGGCACAGAACTATCCATACCAAAGGACCAAAATCGTAGACATGACGTCTTCCTTTCAAACCAAGCCGACCGTTGAACAGCTGCGCCAGAAAGGACAGGAATACATACAGAATAACGATGTCGGATCACCGACAGTCAGTTTGGACGTATCTTTCGTGGCACTGCATCAGACGCAGGAATACTCTGATCTTACAAGAATCGAGCATATTAACCTCTGCGATACCGTGAAGGTTGTATTCCCGGCCCTGAATGTCAGTACCAAGGCAAAGGTGGTCAAAACAGTCTGGAACGTACTGCTGGATCGATATGATTCCATTACGATCGGCGCAGTCCAGGGGCGGCTTTCTGCTACGCTTCAGGCATCGCAGGAAAAAGCAGTCGAGCAGGCGGTGGCGCAGTCCGCAGAAGCGGCCAGCACGGAATACGCATCCAAGGCTGAACTGCAGTCTGTCGCCCATGCCACAGCGAGAATTGATACCCGCATGTATGAGGTTGAGGATTTCATTGATGCGATGAGCGGCACCAACGGCGGTTATAT
>JAFWJY010000094.1 GCA_017514525.1 Solobacterium sp.
CACTGCCTAACACGACCGCCTCCGGATGGGATGCCAGAATCGCACTGGCCTTTCGTCTGGACAGATCCTGAATTGCCTCCGTCAAAGGAACATCCTTCTTCAGGGTTTCATCAATCTCTGCTGCTTCCACGATAAACGGGATACCGCAATTTTCCAGCAGTTCCTTTCTTCTTGGCGATTTACTGGCAAGTATCAGCTGTTTCAATGGTTTTCTCCTCTTCCGGTTTGGATTATACCAAAAAAGAAATCCGGAGAAACAGGCAATACTGGAATTCTGAGTTTACAACAGCTGGACCATAACGGAATTGCCAAGGCAGCGAATACTTTATCAGGAAGCTGTATAAACCTGCGGCAAAAGCTGACTCATTGGACTAGGGCTGTAAAACCCATTTCCTCTAACAGCAGGTTGAGCAATCATTCGGGTTGTCTACACTTAAAAACGAGTGTTACATATGGTTGAGAAACATACGGATAAACTGAGGAAGCGAATTAACAGACAGTATTATTCTGAAGCAGTATGCCAAAAAACAAAGTTGGATTCAGTGATATATAAAACATGTGTTACCAGATAAAAGGAACCAGCCGGTACTTCACTTACGTTTTGTATTCTTTGTATCCTTTCAGACCTTTTTCCAATACCGTTTCTTCATTGCGTATGCGTTTGACAATGATCGGAATATAACAAAGCAGGATCAGAAATGACAGGGGAGATCCCAATACCAGACCCATGGAGGTGAATAATACGACAGTTGCGGTGTACATAGGATGGCGTACAACACCATACAGCCCTGTATCTATAACAACCTGATTGTTCTGAACCTCTATCGTCCGGGAAAGATACGCATTTTCACGCAATACTTCCGCATACATCAGATACGCTAACAGAAATATGACTGTGGAAAGAATTACACTCCAGTTTGGCATTACGATCCACTTGAACCGGAAATTCAATCCCGCAACAATGAACGCTGCCAGAAACATGATTCCACTCAATGCAATGACTGTTTTCTGTTCCGGCTCTGTTTCATCTGCATTCAAACGCTTTTTCAGCAGTTCCGGATTCACAATCATCATGATGATTCCTGCGATAAACATTGGAATAAACAGAATCGCAATCAGCAGCCATCCATTCCAGTAATGAATCGTTCCCGCAGGGACAAACAGCAGAAGCGCAATCAGCACCAGCCCCAGGAAAAATTTCGTGATTGCCTGCAGAAATAATTTGGTTGTCATACGCACTCCTTCCACTTACCACCATTATAAAAAACAGCAGTTGCCAATTAACAGAGGTACAAACAGTTTTCAATCGGCTGAATGGAGTGTAAAACTGAGATAAAAATACCTGTCGCATTCATTTTCTGTTGTGCTAAAATACTCATTGCACATGCGCCCGTAGCTCAGATGGCTAGAGTATCAGATTCCGAATCTGAGGGTCGCAGGTTCGACTCCTGTCGGGCGCGCTGAGAACAGTCTTATGGCTGTTCTTTTCTTTTACATTTCGGTGCCGTTTTTCCTGTAGAATATGAGGGTAGGGAAAGGAGCTTAATTGATGAGAAAAATCAATCGTATTATGAATATTCTGCTTTCTGCAGTCATGGTGCTGGCATTAGGCGCCTGCAGCGGAGGCAGTTCCAAGAAACAGGGTTCTGTAAAACTGGTGGATTTCACCGGTATGACCAAACTGGATGTTGAAACCTGGATCAATGAAAATGACATTGACCGGGAACGCGTATTCTATGCGTATGACTACAGTGAGACGGTGCCGGAAGACAAGATTATCCGGCAGTCGATTCCTGCAGGACAGGCAATGGGTGATGAAGATCTTACAATCACACTGTCCCGCGGTGTTGACGTCAATGCGGAGATTACCTTTATTAACTTTGATGGCATGTCACTGGAGGAGATTCAGCAATGGTTCTTAAATGAACAGTTCGAACATGTCAGCGTACAGTATGTGTATGACACCAATGTGCCGGTTGGTACCTTCCTGGGTACAGAACCTGCAGACAAGGCCCATCGTACCGATCCGGTCGTAGTAAAGATTTCCGGTGACTCCGAACAGGCCGGTCTGTCAGTGAAAGTACCGGATATGACTGGCTGGACTAAAACCCAGGCGGAAGAGTGGGCAAATATCAATCAGATTACGATCAACTATGGTACAAAGCACAGTTCAACAGTAGCGGAAAATGTCGTTATCTCAACTGCACCAGGAGCAGGGGAGCAGGTTATGAAAGGCACAGCCATGTCTGTAGTCTATTCCCTCGGCGCTTCTGTTACCGCAATCAATCTTGCCGGCAAGAGTCGTAAAGATATTGAAGCCTGGGGTGAACAGAATGGCATTCAGCTTTCCTGGCTGCAGTGCTGGAACCGCAGTGCCAGCGGAACAATCTATGGCAATGAACCAAACAGCGGAACCATGAAGATGGGGGATGTGATGAAGATCTATGTCTCCGTAGGTCCGATTCCGGTTAAAGACTATACAGGTCTTTCCTATCAGAACAACTTCCTGGGCTGGCTGAATTCCATTAACAGTCAGTACTACTCCACCGCGAACCTGAAGGTATCGGTCAGCGAAAAGAATGTGACCGATAAGGAAAGCGGAACAATCATTTCCCAGACGCCAAGCAGCGGCTATATCAATCCGAACAGTACGATCATGCTGGTAATTGCCAAGAAGGTTGCGCCGGAGCCGACTCCGACTCCGACACCAACCGCAGCACCGACGGCTACACCGGATGTACGCATCAATATTCCGGTTATGACTGGTTACAGCGAATTCGACTTCAAGCACGCGCTTCATGCGTATGGCGTATGGGAAGGCACACGTACAGAACAGTACAGCACTGTAATCGCAAAGGATTACATCATCTCCAACGATACCGGACTGTTTATGCCGGAAAGCAATGTCAACTACGTTGTAAGCCTGGGCCCGTTTGTCCTGAATCCATATGACTGGACAGGACGCAGCTACAGCGAACTGGAAACTTATGTGGCAAGCGCAAATCGTCTTGGCGCAAATGTACGGCTGTCACCGTATCAGGAATCAACCGGTGACTATCAGCTTTCCGGAAAGGTCAAGAGCATCGAAGGACCGCAGGATGATGGCTCCTATGCGGTAGCTGTCTATGCCTATAACGGCCTGGCGCAGTAAACGTTAGCTCAACGAAAGATAATGAAATGATGATCGTGATGAATCATTGTCCCATTATCTTTTTCTATTCCCATAAACAGTAAAAAAAGAGACTGCCTGTTTGGCAACACGCAGTCTCTTCAATCAAGTGCTCGTTCAAGGCAATCGCAGTTTAAGATGCTTTGGTTCTGGATGTTATTACGAACGCTGACTAGCTGCCTGGTTTTTCTTTTCGACAACCTTTTTCATACGCAGGTCAGGAATGATCCAGGGAGCTACTGCCGCTACCAGCAATGGACAGGAGATATAATGTGCGCCAGGTATGAAGGAAGCTGCCAGGGCCAGCAGGTCCAGAAGCAGCGTCCAGCGCTCTTTGCGCCGGTCTTCCGCAACTTCTTTGAGCAGGACACAGTCTTCCGCATGGATGACAGCCAGTTCCAGCAGCTGGTAGCTGAGTGCCGCAAAGAGATTTACCAGTACATATACCCGTACCGGGATCATGGAGAAATCTGATTTGCCGACCCATCCGGTCGTAACCGGAAGAAAGGAAAGAACGAGCAGATAAAACAGGTTTGCCCAGAGAATTCTTCCATTGATAGAACCTGCGGCCTGAAGCAGGTGATGGTGGTTTACCCAATTGGCGCCGACAACAATAAAGCTGATGATATAACAGACAACCACCGGAAATACCGCAAGCAGATCCGGCCAGTCATTTCCGTTTGGTACATCGATTACCAGAATCGTAATCGTGATAATAATTGCGATGACTCCATCGCTGAAAGCTTCCAGACGTCCCTTTGTCACAGTGTGTACCTCTGCGCCATATTATCGCACGGTATCAAGTGTATCAAGAACAGAATTATTTCACAGGCGCAGTTCCGGTGACATTTAAAACCGACAAAAGAAAAAAGCACATGGCTTAACATGTACTTATTCGTAACAAGCAGGTTCAGAAGGAATTTCAAGGTGTTTCTTCGGCCCAAAGTAAGTTCCGCATTTTCTGCATTTCAGCTGGATATAGGTAACGCCGTTTTCGTCAAACAGGGCGTTCTCAATTCTGTGACTGCCGCAGATCGGACAGGGTGGAAGCGGCTGAGGCGCATCGTCCGGTGAATCCGGAACAGAATCATTCGTACCGCCGGAAGCAGCATTCAATTCGTTGATGTTCAGATTGTTGTTATGTTCCATAAGTGAGATTTCCACGGTATAAACATACGATTACCAGACGATGTTCCGTGTCTGATCTGAACCAGAGAAAACATCATCTGCTGCTTGTCTGCTGGGCTCAAAACGAAAGGTTCGATTTACTCTGAGATTCTTCTCTGAGTTTTAAGCTGTGCTGCAGCAGTTTCAGCATCTGATCGCAGACAACCTCCTCCGAGTAATGTTTTGTTTTTCGATTCAGCTTCATCAGATGCAGCAGGCCGCCAATAATGAAGTTCAGCAGGAATTCTTCATCCACATCATCGTCGTTGAGGCGGGCAAGTTTGACGAGCTGAGATACGATTTTGGAATACAGTTCGTCTTCCCGATCGTGACCAACAATTTTGAGCTCTTCAAATCTGGAATACAGTGATTTACGGAATTCCAGGAGGAAGGTTTTAGGGTCGCTGTAAATCGTACCGCGATAAGTAAACTGATCCATGCAGTCAGAGAGAATCTGATTTTCAACTGCATCATTCAAACTGTATACATCTTCATAATAGTGATAAAAAGTTGTCCGGTTTGTTTCCGCCATGCGGCATAAATCTGTAACACGGATCTGTTCCAGAGATTTCCGCTTGCGAAGCGTAAGGAACGCTTCCCTGAGGCGACGTTTTGTTAGACTGATACGTTCTGAATTTTTCATAAGCAAATTATAATACCTTTGCTTTGGGTACAGGAGACGAAGTTCACTGAACAAAAATTGATGCAAGAATCAAAAAAATGAATATAATATTTTTGTCGCATGGAAAGCTGTGACTGAGGCGCATCTGTTTCATTCGCAGGTGAACGTACAGCGCAACGAACCATGCAAACTGAGAAGGAGGCGGCATCGGAACTTAGCACCGAGGTTCGCCTTTTTTTATTGCGCTGGTATAATCTTTCCGATGAAAGAAATCACGATTGGTATACTCGCACATGTAGATGCCGGCAAGACAACCTGTATCGAATCCATGCTGTATCACAGCGGCGTGATCCGCCGCATGGGCCGCGTCGACACAAAAGACGCCGCAATGGATACAGATCCTCAGGAACGCAGTCATGGCATTACGATCTACGCCAAAGAAGCGCGCATTACCTGGAAGGATACAACGATCAATCTGATCGATACTCCAGGCCATGTGGATTTTTCCCAGGAAATGGAACGGGCGCTTTCCGTCATTGATCTCGCGGTAGTTTTGATCAGCGGACTCGATGGCACCCAGGCACATACGGAGACCATCATGAGCCTGCTGGCGCATTATGATATTCCGGTTTTGTTCTTTGTGAATAAAATGGATATTTCCAAACGTAGTGAAGAAGAACTGTTTCAGGAGCTGGAAGAAACGTTCCATAACTGCGTGCGCTGGGATGAAGCAGATACTATGGAAAACATTGCCACCAGCAATGAGGCAATGATGGAAGCTTTTGTTGAAACTGGAACCATTCCGGATGATCTGATCCGGCTCGCGTTTTCCCAGCGTCAGTTTTTCCCGGTCTTCTACGGGTCCGCATTAAAAGACTTTGGCGTTGAAGAACTGCTGGATGGCATCGCTCAGCTGGCAGAAGAAAAACAATGGCCGGAAGAATTCGGCGCCCGCGTATTCCGTGTGACCAATGGCGAGGAAGGACAGCGCACGCATGTACGCATTACCGGCGGCACCCTTTCTGCGAAACAGAAAATCAGTGACACTGAAAAAGCAGACCGGATCGAAGTGCTGAATGGCACCACCCTCGTGACGGTACCGGAAGTACATGCCGGAGAGATTGCCGTGATCAGCGGCCTGCGCAGTATCAAGGCCGGTCAGGGACTTGGCTTTGAGACAAACCGGCTTCATACCATGCTGGAGCCATGTATGGTATATGAGCTGGAAACGCCAAATGATCACGACCGCCGCATCCTCGCTGACATCTGCAGGGAACTATCGGAAGAGGATCCGACGCTTTCCGTTGCGGTTGATGAAGAA
>JAFWJY010000095.1 GCA_017514525.1 Solobacterium sp.
TGTTATGCCGCGGCTGGTATGCATCAGCGCTGTAAATGATCAGAGTGAACATATCATGAGCGGGATTGTCTATGCGACGATTGGTACGGATACCTGGATCCTGACAGCGTCCCGCTGGATTTCGGATGAAGCGGAATATGTTGTCCGGTTTGACAATGGGCTGTCGTCCACTGCGGAACTGTACGGATATGACTCCGGCAGCGAGCTGGCACTGCTGCTGACGCATCCGGAGTTTGAAGTAGAGCCGATCCGGCTGGGTGCGTCCAATGCGCAGAAGCAGGGTGAATATGTCATTGCGCTGGGCGGCAGAAATCTGCATACGCAATCCGGTGAAGTGAGCTTTGGGGTAGTAGCCAAGCCCGGACAGTTTTATTCCGGCTCTGCGTCAGATGGAACAGAGTGGATCACCGAAGGACTTGTGACGGATATTTCCTTATCCGATAATCTTACGGGTGCTCCGATTGTAAATCTCAGCGGACAGATGGTTGGTCTTCTTTCCTCCGCAATGACGGAAGGAAAGACCTATGCGACGGCCATCGGCGTCAATGAAGTGGTGCTGATTGCGGAAGAACTCCGCAATAACCGGGAACTCACCCGCGGATATATTGGCATTATTGGTGAAGATGTACGAAATCTTGAACTGTATCAGAAGTCGGCAATGAATATTCCGCTGGATATTTCAAACGGTGTGGTAATTGAAGAGGTCATTGACGGCTCCCCAGCCCAGGAGGCAGGGCTGCAGCCAAATGACGTCATCACGAATGTGAATGAGACATCCCTCAACGGAATGGACAGCCTGCGCCGTCAGCAGTATCTGCATTCTCCGGCTGAAACTATGAATCTGACGGTTGTCCGGGGTGGCAATACCACCAATGTGACGGTGACGCTGCGATGATCCGGCTTGTGGCCTGCGGAAAGGTGCGGGAAGCCTGGATGAAGGATGGCATTGCGGAATACGCAAAGCGCATCCGTCCCTATGAAAAACTGGAACTGATTGAAGTCAAAGATGAAAAGGCCCCGGAATCCAACTCCGAGGCGGAAAACACAGCAGTCAAACAGGCAGAAGGGCAGCGCATTCTGAAACAGATTGCGGACAGTGAATATGTTATTCTGCTGGATCTTGCCGGCAAATCAATGGACAGCGTACAGCTGGCCCAGAAGATTGACGCCTGTCATACGGAAGGAAAAAGTACGATCACCTTTGTGATCGGAGGCTCCCTGGGGGTCAGTGCGGAACTGATCCGGCGGGCCAATCTGCGCTGGAAACTGTCGGACAATACCTTTCCGCATCAGCTGTGCCGGATCATTGTTCTGGAACAGATTTATCGCAGTTTTCGCATCCTGAATCATGAACCCTACCATAAGTAAGAAGGGAGCGGTTTTGTCGGTACGGGGATGCGGTGGAGTTTATGTAACCGCTTGCAACATCAGGTGACATGAAGTAAAATTGAATCACATTCCATAAGGAGGTTAGAACTAAATGAAACAGATTTCCGTAACAGTTGTCGATCCGGTAGGATTACACGCACGCCCTGCTACCGTTGCAGTAAACGCAGCCAGCAAATTCAAGAGCGAAGTCAAGGTCGCTTATAAGGGCCGTACGGTAAACATGAAGTCCATCATGGGCGTTATGTCCCTTGGAATTCCGACACAGTCCGAAATCACAGTTACTTGTGACGGCGACGATGAAGATGTTGCGATCAAGACTATTGAAGAAGTTCTTCGCACACAGAAAGTTATCGCTTAATCTGAATCAACATCTGGAAGACGCCGGAAGGCATCTTCCGTTTTTTCTTTACAGACAATTTGATCATTTGAAAATGGAAGGAAAACTGAAAACTTTATGTATTTAGATGATTACAAGCGTTGGCTTGAAGCAGATCTGATTGATGTTGACCTTGGAACAGAACTGCTTTCCATCAAAGACGATGAGGAAGCCATCAAGGAGCGTTTTGCGGTTGCGCTGAAGTTTGGTACAGCCGGTCTGCGCGGAACTCTCGGTGCCGGTACAAACCGGATGAACATCTGGGTTGTACTTCAGGCAACACAGGGTGTTGCGGACTGGGTTAAGACGCAGGGCGGAAGCCAGACCGTTGCGATTTCCTATGACTCCCGTCTCAAGGGCTGGAACTTTGCGCGGGATGCGGCAGGGGTTCTTGCGGCAAACGGAATCAATGTACGCATTTATGATGAGCTGATGCCGGTACCGGCATTAAGCTTTGCGACCCGTTACTATAAGTGCAATGCGGGCATCATGTTAACAGCTTCTCACAACCCGGCAAAATACAACGGCTTCAAGGCATATGGGCCGGATGGCTGCCAGATGACCGATGATGCCGCTGCAGTTGTATATGACAGCATTCAGAAGACAGACGTTCTGACCGGTGCGAAGTATATGAGCTTTGCGGAAGGCGTTGAAAAAGGACTCATCAAGTTTGTTGGCGATGACTGTAAAGAAGCGCTCTATGAGGCAATTGAAGCACGCCAGGTTCGCCCGGGTTTATGCAAGACAGCAGGTCTCAAGCTGGTATATTCTCCGCTGAACGGTACAGGTCTGGTGCCGGTTACACGTGTTCTTAAAGACATGGGGATCACCGACATTACAATCGTTCCGGAACAGGAATATCCGAACGGCTACTTCACAACCTGCCCGTATCCGAACCCTGAGATCTTTGAGGCACTGGAAAAGGGCCTTGAACTGGCTAAGGAAGTTGGTGCAGATCTGATGCTCGCAACGGATCCGGACGCAGACCGCGTCGGCATTGCGATGAAGTGCCCGGATGGCTCCTATGAGCTTGTCTCAGGTAATGAAATGGGTGTTCTGCTTCTGGACTACATCTGCCAGGGCAGAATTGAAAAAGGCACGATGCCGAAGAATCCGGTCGCTGTGATGTCCATTGTTTCCACACCGCTTGCGGACAAGGTTGCGGAGCACTATGGAGTTGAACTGCGTCATGTATTGACCGGCTTCAAGTGGATCGGTGATCAGATTGCCCGTCTTGAGGCGGATGGTGAAGTGGATCGCTTCATCTTCGGCTTTGAAGAGAGCTATGGCTATCTTGCCGGACCGTATGTTCGTGACAAGGATGCGATCATCGGCTCCATGCTGATCTGTGAGATGGCTGCGTACTATCGTTCCATCGGTTCTTCCATCAAGCAGCGTATGGAAGAAATCTATGCCCAGTATGGCCGCTATCTGAACAAGGTAGACAGCTTTGAGTTCCCGGGTCTTTCCGGAATGGATAAGATGGCAGGCATCATGGAAGGGCTGCGCAAAGAAGCTCCGACTGAATTTGCCGGCCGCAAGGTTGTCAAAGTCACAGACTATGACAAACCGGAAGAGACCGGTCTGCCAAAGTCGAATGTTCTGATTTATACCCTGGAAGACGGTGCTTCAGTCGTTGTTCGTCCTTCCGGTACAGAACCGAAGATCAAGACCTACTTCACAACGCTTGGCAAGGATCTTGCGGAAGCACAGAAAGAGAAGGATGAGCTGGCAGAAGCCTGCAAGCCGATTCTTTCCTAAAGAAAGTAGTTCTTCTGCCGTATGCCCATAGACGGGTATGCGGCATTTTTTTGTCATATTTATGCCGTTTTCAGCAAAAATGGACCCTATTTTGATAAACATGCTATATTCATAATTAGATACAGGAACTAGGGAGAGGGTGTTTTTTGATGTTTTCGCGAGTGAAACAGTGGAAACGGGATGGACTGTCTCTGCGATTCACATTTATTCTGATGTGCGTCATTTCAATCGGGATTACAGCAATTCTGCTGTATACGATCTATCAGGCATTTCGGACATTTCATGCCCTGTCTGTTGCGGCAGATAACTACATCGAACTTCAGGCTGACGCAGCGAGTCTGCTGGAGGCATCTGACTATCTTACGGAACAGGCGCAGCGTTATACCGTGATCGGTGATCGGGAATACCTTGATAATTATATCAACGAAGTTGAGGTGCTTAAGCGTCGTGAAGCGGCAATTGAGGTGATGAAGGAACGGCTTCCAAAATCTGCGGCACTGCGTGATCTTGAGTATGCGATGAGCGATTCCGATGTATTGACGGGCCGGGAATACTATGCGATGCGTTTGGTGCTGATGGCAAATGATGATCCCAACATTCCATCTGCAGTGCAGAATGTTAAGCTTCAGGCAAATGATCTGAAGCTGACGGATGAACAGCTGATGAAGCGGGCATCACGGATGACGCATGATGATGGGTATTATATCCAGAAAAACAGTATTCGTAAGAATCTGAGCGGCTGTATTGAAAACCTGAAGCAGCAGACCCATGAAACCCAGAATACAATGGAAAACAACATGCTGAAGAATCTTGTCTGGGTTACGGTTCTGATCATCTCCCAGTCACTGTCGCTTCTGCTGCTGTTATGGGTGACAACCCGGCTTGGGATCAATCCGGTATTGCAGGCAGTTGAACATATCCGGAATGATCAGAAGCTTCCGATTATCGGAGCCAGTGAATTCCGTTATCTTGCGGGCACCTACAACAAGATGTATACCGCATACAAGCACAGTATTGAGAATCTTTCCTTCAAGGCAAGTCATGATGAGCTGACCGGGGTCTATAACCGGTCCGGTTATGATCTGATTGAAGGAAGTGTAGACAAACAGACTTCCGCCTTACTGCTGTTTGATATTGATTTCTTCAAAGAGATCAACGATACCTATGGTCATGAGACCGGCGATCTTGTTCTGAAGAAGGCAGCGAAGACACTGCAGGATAATTTCCGGACAGATGACTATATCTGCCGTATCGGCGGAGATGAGTTTGTGGTCATCATGGTCCATGTGCAGGATGGTATAGAACAGTTAATTCGCAATAAGATCGAAGTGATCAACAAAACCATGGAGAACAGTTCAAACGGTATACCGGCAGTGACGTTCAGTGTCGGTGTCTCACTCTATCAGAAGGATGCGGAAAATGGAGACCGTTTCCGGCAGTCAGACATTGCTTTATATGATGTGAAAAAACATGGCCGCCGCGGTGTCAGCTTCTATACGCCGAGCCTGCCGCAGGCAGTATAGCAAAAGGTATTTCAGCATAAAAGGGAGAAATCCCTTTTTGCATTTCTGATGGCATATATACAGGCTGAGAAATCTGTTAGAATAGGGGACACGCGAGGTAACTTTATGGATCAGGCCAGAATCATAGAAGCCTTTCACCAGGGACACTGCATCGACGCCTGGCAATTGTTTGGTGCACATTTTTCCTATGAAGGTGCAGAAGGTGTTCGTTTTACCGTGTATGCGCCGCACGCACGCAATGTCAGCGTGATCGGCAGCTTTAATAACTGGGATGGAAGTGAGGCACGCATGGAGCGCACCGGCTTCAGCGGCGTCTGGAGTATTTTCCTGGCCAGTGCCAAAGAGTGGGATTCCTATAAATACCGGATCGAAGATATTAATGGAAAACTTATCGACAAGAGTGATCCATATGCCTTCTACAGTGAAACGCGGCCGGAGAATGCGTCCAAGATCTACAACCTGCATGATATCCGCTGGGATGATGAGGAATGGATGCGTACTCGCAGTGCCGGTTATGACAGAGCAGTATCGATCTATGAGGTCTATGCGGGCGGATGGAAGAAAAACGGCAAATATCCTTATACCTACGGCATGCTGGAAGAAAACCTGATTCCGTATGTAAAGGAACATGGCTTTACGCATATTGAGCTGATGCCGCTGAATGAATATCCGTTTGATGGCTCCTGGGGCTATCAGGCCTCCGGCTACTATAGCTGTACCAGCCGCTATGGCAATCCAACCGAATTTGCACGATTTGTGAATGCCTGTCATAAAGCGGGCATCGGCGTAATCATGGATATGGTGCCGGTGCATTTTGTCAAAGATGCCTTTGGCTTGCGAAAGTTTGACGGCCAGGCGCTGTATGAATACCGGAAACCGGAAGATGCCGAGAGTCAGTGGGGCACCCTGAACTTTGATCTGTGGAGTGAGGAAGTGCGTTCTTTCCTGATCTCCAGTGCCATGTTCTGGTGCAGTGTTTATCACATTGACGGCATCCGCATGGATGCGGTTGCCAACATGATCTATTGGAACGGCAATTCCAACCGCGGTACCAATGAAGGCGCTGTGAACTTCATGAAGCGTTTGAACTACTTTATCAAGAAGGAATTCCCGCAGGTTATGTTAATTGCGGAAGACTCCTCGGACTACCCGAAGGTAACTGCTTCTACGCTTGATGGCGGGCTTGGCTTTGACTACAAATGGGATCTGGGGTGGATGAATGACACGCTGAAGTACTATGCGACCGATCCGCTCTACCGGGTTTATGATCACAACAAGCTGACGTTCTCCATGGCCTACTTTTACAGCGAGCGGTTTATTCTGCCGTTAAGTCATGACGAAAACGTGCATGGCAAGAAGACTGTCATTGACCGCATGTGGGGGGACTATAATCAGAAATTTGCCCAGGTGAAGAATCTGTATGCATACATGTATGCACACCCGGGCAAGAAGCTCAACTTCATGGGCAATGAAATTGCCTCCTTCCGGGAGTTTGATGAGAAAAAGGAACTGGACTGGTTTCTGCTGAGTTATCCAATTCATGACAGCTTCCTGCGCTTCTTTACGGATCTCAACCGGATCTATACGTCCCATCCTGTGCTCTATCAGACTGATTATGACTTTACAGGGTTCCAGTGGATCGATGCGGATAACCGCAAGCAGTCTGTCTTCAGTTTCTTCCGGGAAGATGACAGTGAATATCTGTTATGCATCATGAACCTGACTTCAGCTTCCTATGATGTATATGATGTGCCGGTTCCGCAGAAGGGAACCTGGACCGAAATCATCAATACGGAAAAGGATATCTATTCCGGCTGCAACATGTGCAACTATGAACCGCTGCGCACGCATACAGTGAAGGAACCGGCGCGCTTCCCACAGAAGATCACGATTCGGCTCGCACCGTTTGCGGCCATCTGGTTTACCTGCCCAAAGAAAAAGGTGAAAGGCTGATTATCACGGTGATGTAAAGGGTACATAATTCGTGCCCTTTTTGCTTGTGTTTTTATGTTATAGTTTCATATACACGAAAAAGGAAAACCCGAGGAGAGTGTATGTTTAAAAATAAACAGGAATTTAAAAAAGAATTTACACAGAAACTCATAGAGTCATATGGTACGACAACAGAAGAAACCCATCCGACGGAGAAATATCTTGTTTTGGGTGAAATGGTACGCAACTATGCGTCGGTTAACTGGAAAGATACCAAAGTAGCGATCCGCAAGCAGCAGGCAAAGCAGGTCTACTACTTTTCCATGGAGTTCCTGCTTGGGCGCTCGCTCACCAGCAACCTCAAAAATCTGGGTATTTATGACATCGTTGTGGAAGGTCTTGCGGACCTTGGCATCAACTATGACAATCTTGCGGCAATGGAACGTGATGCTGGACTTGGAAACGGCGGTCTTGGCCGTCTTGCGGCATGTTTTATGGATTCTGCCGCAACGGAAAACCTGCCGGTCAACGGCAACTGTATCCGTTACCAGTGCGGTCTGTTCCGCCAGCTGATCGACAGTGAAGGCAATCAGGTCGAAGTACCGGATATGTGGATGCGCATTGGCAACCCGTGGGAAGTGCGCAAGCCAAAGCACGCGGTTGACGTCAAGTTCTGGGGCAATGTTGAAGTCAGCGGCGATGAGGAAGGCAACCTGCATTTCAATCATGTCAATGCAGAGCACATTCTTGCGGTACCGTATGATATGCCGATGGTAGGAGCCAATACACGCATGACCAATACGCTGCGTCTTTGGTCCGCCGAAGCATCCGACCGTTCACCGGCCTGGATGGATTACCGTAAATATCTGCAGGAAGTAAATGAAATCTGTCTGAACGTTTATCCGGATGATACGACCGAAGAAGGAAAGTACCTGCGTCTCAAACAGCAGTACTTCTTTGTCAGTGCCGGCATTGACTCCATCATCAAAGCGCATCTCAAGGCATTCCCGAATCTTGATAACCTTGGTGAAGTTGTGGCAATTCAGCTGAATGATACCCATCCGGTTCTGGCGATTCCGGAATTGATGCGTGTACTGATGGATGATTATGGCTATCAGTGGGCAAAAGCACATGAGATCACCAAGTCTGTTATGTCTTATACAAACCATACTGTCATGAGTGAAGCGCTGGAGCGCTGGCCGGTAGAATATGTGCAGCGTCTTCTGCCGCGTATTTATATGATCATCGATGAAATCAACAGCCGGTATGGCCATTATCTCTACGAACGCTTTCCGAATGAGCAGAACCTCTGGTATGACACCCGCATCATTGACAATGGCGTCATTCACATGGCCCGTCTTGCGGTTGCCATGTCTCATACAGTCAATGGTGTCGCAGAAATCCACAGCGGTCTGTTGCGGACAGATCTCTTCCATGACTACTATCGCATGTGGCCAGAGCGCTTCCAGAATAAGACCAACGGCATTACACCGCGCCGGTGGATGCTTTACAGCAACCCGCAGCTGCGCAAAATGCTGGATGGTGTAATTGGCAAGGGCTATGAGAAGGACTTCAATAAGATTGACAAACTGCTTGAGTATGTAGATGATCCGAAAGTACAGCAGAAGTTCCTGGCTGTTAAACAGGAACGCAAAGAAATTCTTGCGTCTTATATTCGCAGAAGCACCGGCATTGAAGTGGATACCAACTCCATCTTTGATTCGCAGGCAAAGCGCCTCCATGCCTATAAGCGCCAGCTGCTGAATATCCTGCATGTGATTTATCTGTATCAGCGGATGAAGAGTGATCCGCAGTTCCGCATCTATCCGCATACCTATATCTTTGCGGCAAAGGCGGCTCCTGCTTATCTGTTTGCCAAGAAGGTCATTAAGCTGATCAACTGTGTTGCCAAGAAGGTTAATTCTGATCCGGATGTCAATCAGATGCTGAGAGTGGTGTTCTTACCGAACTACAGTGTTACCATGTCCGAGATCCTGATGAACGGTTCGGATGTATCTGAGCAGATTTCTACTGCCGGCAAGGAAGCCAGCGGCACCGGAAACATGAAGTTCATGATGAACGGTGCGATTACGCTTGGTACGCTGGATGGCGCGACAGTTGAAATCGACCAGCTGGTCGGACGTGAAAACGATGTGATCTTCGGTCTGCAGGTCGAAGAGATCGACTCCTTCCGTCAGCGTTATCGTGCGATTGACTATGTCAATGGCGATGAGCGCATCCGCAAAGCACTGAACAGCCTCATCGATGGAACCTGGAATGGAAACCATGACGAGTTCCGTCCGATCTATGAAGAGCTGATGATGAAGAACGATGAATTCCTCGTTCTGGCAGATTTCGATTCCTATGTCAAAGCACAGGAAGAGATCAGCCGTCGCTATGAAGATCGCTCCGCATGGGCAAAGAGCTGCCTCATCAATATCGGCAAATCGGCGTATTTCTCCAGTGACCGTACGATCAAACAGTATGGTGAGGAAATCTGGGGTATTAAACCGGTTAAGCTTTGATTGCAGGAAGGTCTGTTTTGGAATAAGATAAAGGGCGTTCAAACAGAATGTCCTTTTTCTTGTTTGTCCAGCAGGGAGATTTATTTATGGAAGCTTTTCTGGATGATTTTGGACTGGTCCAGGTTAACGTTTCGAAAAATTATTATAATGGCCAGATCAGCAGTTTTTATCTGACAGCCGAAGACGGCACATACAGCGACTGCGTGATTCGCGGTGTGGAGGAACATGAACGGGAAATCCGTTATTCATTGACCATACCGGCAGTCTTTCAATTCGGGCAGCTGTATACCTTGCATGAAAATCATGGCTCGGAAGTTCCGCTTAAGATCCGGCATATCGTAAGAAAGGCGGAGTTTGACCGCCAGTTTACCTACCATGGGGATGATCTTGGATTCCGGTATACGAAGGATTCCACAACCTTTGCGCTGTGGGCACCTACGGCAGTTCATGTCTATCTGCGTCTGATCGACCATCAGAAACGATCTGTCATGGTCATGATGAACCGAGGTGAGAAAGGCGTATTCCGCACCCGCGTCAATGGTGATCTCAAGCATTATCTGTATGTGTATCTCATCGAACGGGATGGCATCATGGTGGAAACGATCGATCCGTATGGATTTTCTTCAGATGCCAATGGCAAACACAGCGCCGTCATCGATACGGCTCAGATTCTGGCAATCCAGGATGACGGAAAGCTGCCGGTGCTGGATACAGCCGCAGATGCGGTTATTTATGAGTGCAGTGTGCGGGACATGACAAGCTCCAAGGATACCGGCACTTCAACGCACGGAAAGTTTATTTCCCTGACTGAGACAGGGACCAGCTGGAAACTGAATCCGACCGGTCTTGATTATCTGGCGGGACTTGGGGTAACGCATCTGCAGCTACAGCCGGTCATGGACTTCATGACGGTTGATGAGCTCCATGCGGACAGGGGCTACAACTGGGGCTATGACCCGCAGCAGTTTTTTACGCTTGAGGGCAGCTACAGTACAAAGCCCAATGACCCGTACAGCCGCGTATTGGAATTCAAGAAGATGGTTACGGCCATTCATGCCAAAGGCATGCGCGTAGTGCTCGATGTCGTCTTCAACCATATGTATGATGTCGGCAAGTCTTCATTCGACAAAGTCGTGCCGTATTACTATTACCGGTATAACGAAAATGGCTGGATGTCGAATGGAAGCTGGTGTGGAAACGACCTTGACAGTACAAGACCGATGATGCGGAAACTGTATCTCGATGTCATTCGCAATTATATAAAGTTCTATAACGTGGACGGCTTCCGGTTTGACTTAATGGGAATTCTGGATGTCGATACAATGAATGAGATTTACCGTCAGGCCAGAAACATCAAGCCGGATGTGCTGATCTATGGCGAAGGCTGGGATATGCCGACGGCACTCAGCGAAACGGAA
>JAFWJY010000096.1 GCA_017514525.1 Solobacterium sp.
ATCTGTGTGACAGCTTCCGCTATTACAACAGCTTATACGATATCTACAACGACTATGAAGGCATCGCAAACCTGAAAACAGTCAATGATCAGGCTGGTATTGCCCCGGTCAAAGTTGATCCGCAGCTTATTGAACTGCTCAAAAAAGGGGAAGCGTTCTACGAACTTTCCAATGGCGCTTTTGATATTACGATGGGATCTGTCCTGCGCGTCTGGCATGAATATCGCACTGAGGGCATGGCCATGAATGAACACGGGGAATCAGGGCGCGTTCCATCCGAGGAAGAATTGAAGGAAGCCGCTTCTCACCATGGTTTTGAATATCTGGAAATCGATGAGGAAAACAGTACCGTATTCATTACCGATCCAGATGTAAAACTGGATGTCGGCGGCATCGCCAAAGGATTTGCGACAGAAAAGACCGCAAAGATGCTGGAACAGGAAGGGGTTGTTTATTCTGCGATCAACGCCGGCGGAAACAACCGTACACTTGGGCCCAAGCGGGATGGCACTACATGGAATGTCGGAATTCAGAATCCCGATGGTCAGGGTGCCCTGTTTGTGGTGCGGATCAATGGCGCCAACAGTTTTGTCACAAGCGGTGACTATGAACGCTTTTATGTCGGCGAAGACGGCAGGCGTTATCAGCACATTATTGATCCGGCAACACTATATCCGGCTGACCGCTACCGTTCGGTAACGATCATTACTCCAGACAGCGGAGATGCGGACTGTCTCAGTACCGCTCTGACCGTCTTATCCATTGAGGATGGGGAAGCCCTGCTTGAGGCGTATCAGGCCAAAACCGGAAACAGTGCCGAGGCAATCTGGATCCTGTCAGAAGACGCATCGGTAGATGCCGCACATATGCATAAGATGCCCGGCTATAAAATCGTTTATACAGAAGGACTTGAAAACAGTCTTGTTTTCAACTGATATATAATCTTCTTATGTTCACAGATAAAGCATTCAAACAACGGGTTTATCAGACGATTGAAATCGGCAACCGCAATGACAAAATCAGTCGCGCGTTTGATATTTTTCTGACGATTGTCATTATCCTGAATATCACGGTTATGTTTCTGCAGACGTTTGATTCACTGAAACCTTTTGCGCCGCTCTTCAACGCCATCGAAGTATTTACCGTTCTGATATTTACCATTGAATATATTCTTCGCATCTGGACAGCGGATATCCGCTATCCGAACATGTCAAAATCAAAAGCCATTCTGACATTTCTGTTTTCATGGGATGGAATCATTGAACTGCTTACCATTCTGCCATTCTATTTCCTGTCCGGATTTGTGGCATTCCGGATGTTAAGAGTGGTCCGCATTTTCCATCTCTTCCGCATCAATACCAAGATCGACAGCTTCCATGTGATTTCCAGTGTTATTTATGAAAAACGAACCCAGATCGCAAGTTCGTTCTTCATCATTTCCATTCTGATGCTGTCCAGTTCTCTATGCATGTATTCTGTTGAACACGCTGCCCAGCCAAACGCCTTCAAGAATGCCCTGTCCGGCATCTGGTGGAGCATGTCCGCCGTTCTGACTGTCGGCTATGGCGATATCTATCCGATCACTACGCTCGGCAAGGCAATCGGCATCATCATTTCCTTTCTGGGTGTCTGCGTTGTCGCAATTCCTACCGGTATTATTTCCGCCGGATTTGTCGAACAGGCAAGACATGCCGAAATTGACCCTTCTTCGATGCAGTCCCATCTGAACAGCGTTGTAATTGACATTGATTCGTTATGGCAAAATAAAACAGTGAAAGAAATTGAAGACTCCACACACCTTAAACTTGTCGCAATCAAGCGCGGTGATGTAATTATGAGCCCCTCTTCCACCGTTGTAATCCAAATAAAGGATCAGATTCTGACACTGACAGAAAACAAAACCCTTCTGTAACTGACAGTGATACAAATCCGCATCCTTTTCATATGACATTTTTATTCAAACAGATCTTTAGCCTGCTTCAGGTGTTTTGTGATTGGAAGATGCTGAGGGCAGGCATTTTCACATTTATGGCATTCAATACAATCTGATGCCTTACCGCCTGTGGCGATTGCCTTCTGATAACCCTTCACCGCCTCTTCCCGCTGCCCATTGCCAAGCTGCTTGTTCATAGCCGCAAAGATATCCGGTATCGCAATCTGTCTGGGACAGCCGTCTGTACAGTAATGGCAGGACGTGCACTGAACCGTTGAAGAACGCCCAAGCATGCGCTGTGCTTCCTGAATGATCTTCTGTTCCTCTTCATTCAGCGGCTTGAAGTCTTTCATATAAGAGATGTTGTCTTTCATCTGCTCGATATTGGACATGCCGGAAAGAACCGTAATAATGCCATCCAGAGATGCCACAAACCGGATTGCCCAGGATGCACAGGAAGCGTTTGGATTATAGCTCTTGAACAGCTGTTCAATTTCCTTTGGCGGATTTGCCAATGTCCCGCCCTTTACCGGTTCCATGACTACGATGGACTTCCCATGTTTCCGGGCCATTTCATAATTTGCACGGGAACTGACGGAAGGATTTTCCCAGTCCGCATAATTGATCTGCAGCTGAATGAAATCCACTTCCGGATGTTCACTCAGAAGCTGATCCAGCAGCTCTGGATCATCATGATAGGAGAAGCCGACATGTTTTATCGTTTCCTTCTCCTTCTGTTCCTTAACGAAATCCCAGAGATGAAACTTTTCGTATTTTTTGTAGTTATCCCGTTTTAGAGAATGAAGCAGGTAATAGTCAAAATAACCCGCGCCTGTACGCTCAAGGCTGGTATAAAACTGGTTCTTGGCAGCTTTCTCAGTAGGTGCTAACAGGAACGCGTTGATTTTTGTCGCAAGGGTGTAGGAATCCCGCGGGTACCGTTCCACCAGAGCTTTGCGAATTGTCTTCTCGGAACCGGTGTAGATAAATGCCGTATCAAAATAGGTGAATCCGGCATCCATAAACAGATCAACCATCTGCTTGACCTGTTCGACATCTGTTCCAAGTCCCTTGCGCGGTAAACGCATGAGTCCAAAGCCCAGCTTTGGCGTGTCTTTCCCAAAATAATCTGACATCTGTTCTCCTCCAAAAACACAAAATCCCGGGCTGTCCCGGGATCAGATATTACTTATGTGCACCTTCAAATCCGATGATCATTCCGCCGCGTTCCGCATAATACGAACAAAGGCCTGTCATCGGTTCAATTCCAACGTTCCCCTGCGGGTATTTATCAAGAATGGAATTCTTCAGGTTTTCTGCTGCTTCTGCATTCAGACAATGCGAAATCCAGACCTTGCC
>JAFWJY010000097.1 GCA_017514525.1 Solobacterium sp.
GAGTCAATCTAAGAGCTGTTATTCAGTTTTCAGGGAGCAATCTCTGAAGAAGATCTGGTGACGATACCGGAGTGGTCACACCTGTTCCCATCCCGAACACAGAAGTTAAGCACTCCAGGGCCAAAAATAGCTATGCTTGCCATAGTGAATCGAGGTCGTCGCCGGTTCCAGGGGTGGGCGTTGCCCACCCTTATTTTTTTGTTTTCTCGTTTTCTTTGCCTGCAAGCTCTATAATAGGACCGGTTATTTCTATGATGAAAATGAAGATTAAAACACTGAATAAAGAAGAAACACACCAGTTTGGTGCGAAGCTAGGACAACATGCAAAAGCGAATATGGTTTTTCTGCTGTCCGGTGATCTTGGCGCAGGGAAGACCACGTTAACGCAGGGTATTGCCAAAGGCCTTGGAATCGTAAAACAGGTAACCTCACCGACATTTACGATACAGAAGCTGTATCGCGGCGGAAGACTGGTACTGAATCATATTGATGCCTATCGGCTGGAAGGTATTGAGCAGGATCTGGGATTTGAAGAATATATGTATGACGGAGGACTGACCGTAATTGAATGGGCACAGTTTGCGCCGCAGCTGATACCAGAGGCGTATCTGTCGGTCACGATTCGTCTGCTGGAGGGTGATTCCAGAGAATTTACCCTGGAAGCCCATGGTGAGGCATATGAAACACTGCTGGAGGAAATCGCATGATCACATTATGTATGGATACAAGTCAGTCCTTTCTGGTGCTGGCTCTGATGAACGATGACAAGGTAATTGGATCAGTTCAGAAGGACTGCTGGAAGCGGCAGAGTGAAGAATTGTTTCCGTGTCTGCTGCGTTTAATGAATGAGCACAATGTGAAACCGGATGAAATCGATCAGGTTGTGATTACGGAAGGACCTGGCAGCTATACTGGCGTACGTATTGCGATGACGGTAGCGAAGGTGTTTTGTGCGCTGAAAGAGAAGTCTCTCTTTACCCTGGGTTCCCTGCAGCTGATTGCAGGAAATTGTGCACACTGTCATGTGCTGATGGATGCCAGAGGTCATCGTGCCTACCATGGTGTATATGAAAACGGCAGGCTGATCGGTGAACTGCAGGCATTGGATGTTGCGGAGCTTCAGGCTCAGATTCAGGCGGATGAAACCGTTCTTGGAGATGGACATCTGATTGGCCGGGAGGACAGCTGGCCGGATCTCGCAAACCATTTTTCTGTCCTGAAGAATCAATGGAAACCGGTTGAAAACGTGCATCTGCTCGTGCCGGAGTATTTGAAGTCAAGCGAGTCCTATCTGGTGAAACGAAAATGAGAAAGATGACAGATGCTGATCTGCCGCAGGTTCTGGCTCTGGAAAATGAGCTGTTTCCGGCCAGTCCATGGAACGAAGCGGAATATCGCTATGAACTTCATGAGAATCCTTTTTCCAATCTTTATGTGGTGGAAGAAAAAGGAGCTGTTGTTGGCTATATCGATTATTGGTTTCTTTATGAAAAAGCACAGATTGCCAACATCGGTGTTGCGAAACATGCGCAGCACAGAGGCATTGCCCAGATGATGCTGAAAGAATGCGTCAGAAAGGCAAATGAGGCAGGATGCGAGACATTAAGCCTTGAAGTCCGATACAACAACTTACCGGCAATCCGGCTGTACCGGAACTTTGGCTTTATTGATGCGGCAATGCGCAGGAATTATTACGAAAACGGGGATGATGCCATTCTGATGGTGCTGCCCCTGGGAGGTATGGAATGACACTGATACTGGCAATCGAATCCAGCTGTGACGAAACAGCGTGCGCGCTGATCCGCAACGGAAATGAGATTCTTTCCAATGTGGTAAGCAGTCAGATCAATACACATACACTGTATGGCGGCGTTGTGCCGGAAGTCGCAAGCCGTATTCATGTGGAGAATATATCGACCGTTGTAACAGAAGCACTGAAAACATCCGGCGTATCCATGGAGGACGTGGATGCGGTTGCCTATACACAGGGCCCTGGCCTGATCGGCAGTCTTCATGTCGGAGTCATGGCTGCCAAGACCATTGCCTTTGCCTACAATAAACCTCTGGTTCCGGTCCATCATATAACCGGACATATCTTTGCGAATGCGTTTGTGGAACCGCTGCAGTTTCCGCTGATGGCGCTCGTCGTTTCAGGCGGACATACGGAACTTGTCTGGATGAAGAACGAATATGATTTTGAAGTCATCGGGACAACGGTTGACGACGCAATCGGTGAGGCTTATGACAAGGTAGCACGTGTACTGGATCTTGGCTATCCGGGCGGACCGGCCATTGATAAGCTTGCCAAAGAAGGCCATTTTGACCCGCAATACAAGCTTCCTACACCGAAAACGGATAACCCTTATAATTTCTCCTTTTCCGGTCTCAAAACGGCTGTATTACAGCTGAATGAGCGTCTGGTAAAACGGGGAGTGGAAGTTGTACCTGCCGATCTTGCCTGGTGCTTTCAGGAAACGGCACTGCAGTCGCTCGTCGATAAGTCCATACGGGCCATCAAAGAGCGCCGGCCGGCTATGACGGTGCTTGCCGGCGGGGTTGCCGCAAATTCACGGCTGCGTGAGCTGATGCGTGAGCGCATGCAGGAAGTGCCTTCCTGCCGGCTGGTGATACCTCCGCTGAAGTACTGCACGGATAATGCGGCCATGATTGGGGCGGTAGGCCATGTGGCATTCCTGCACCAGAAGTTTGGAACATTTGAAGATGCGGCTGATCCGGGACTGGAGATGCCGTGTGATAACGACTTGTTTTCACATTCACAAGATGATACACTTTTCAACAGGTGACTGAATTATGGAAGTGATTAAACAGGTTCCCAAGGCGACGCTGCATCGATATCCGATTTATCTTAAAGCGCTTCGCCATCTGAAATCAGAAGGTGTAGACCGGGTTATGTCCCGTGAGCTTGCGGAGTATGTCGCAATTGAATCAACGACGATCCGCAGGGATTTTTCCTTTCTTGGAAATCTTGGCAAGCAGGGCTACGGCTACAACGTAGATGATCTGATCCGGGTGTTCTCGGAACAGCTGGGTATGAACTTTGATGAAAAGATCATTTTGGTCGGAGCCGGCAATCTTGGCAAGGCATTGCTGAATTACAATCAGTGGAATCATGTCGTTGGCGAAATTGTATGTGCGTTTGATCTCGATCCGGAGGCAGTGGGCAATACACCGGTGCCGGTATATCTGCTGGATGAATTCGTGACCAAGAAGCCGGAAGGATGCCGGATTGCGATTCTGTGCATATCCAGAGATATCCAGAAAACAGTCGACTTTCTGGTCGACAATGGCATAACGGGGATCGTAAGTTTCGCAAGTGAGCATTTTACGGTACCGGAAGGGGTTCATGTAAAACAGATCGATGTTGTTTCATCGATCCAGGAGCTGGTATTCGAAGCGAATGCCATGCAGAAATAGAACAAAGGGGTAAGAACATGTTGAGTGATATGACGGTAAGAGAACTGTATGAGATGACAATCGACGGTTCTGATATGGAAAAAGATCAGGTAGAGTATGTTTACCTGCAGGGATGGATTCGCACAAACCGTTCTGGAAAGAACGTCGGATTCATTGCTCTCAATGACGGGACCTATTTTAAGAATGCACAGATCGTTTACGCAGACAGTCTGCCGAACTATGCTGAGATCGGCAAACTGCTGACAGGGGCTGCCGTAAGCGTAACTGGTAAGTATGTCGCAACACCGGAAAACAAGCAGCCGTTTGAAATTCAGGCAACTGAAGTGGTTGTGGAAGGCGTATGTGACAATACCTATCCGCTCCAGAAGAAGCGTCATACGTTTGAATATCTTCGCGAGATTGGTCATCTGCGTCCGCGCACCAATACGTTCTCCGCGGTATTCCGTGTGCGTTCTGTACTGGCGATGGCAATCCATGAGTTCTTCCAGAGCCAGGGGTTTGTTTACGTCAATACACCGATTATTACCGGCAACGATGCCGAGGGTGCAGGTGAAACCTTTACCGTTACCACAAGAGATGACGCGAAATATGAAGAAGACTTCTTTGGCAAGCACGCGAGCCTAACCGTATCCGGTCAGCTTCAGGCAGAGGCGTACGCACTGGCGTTCCGTGATGTGTACACCTTTGGCCCGACATTCCGTGCGGAAAACTCCAATACAACCAACCATGCGGCAGAATTCTGGATGATCGAACCGGAGATTGCCTTTGCGGATCTTGGGGATGACATGGATCTGATTGAAGACATGGTCAAATACTGCATACAGTATGTCGAGGACAACTGCCCGGCTGAAATGGAATTCTTCAATTCCTTTATTGATAAGGGTCTGCTGGAACGTCTTGATGCGGTCAAGAACAGCGAATTCCGCCGTATGGATTACACGGAAGCAATCGAGATTCTGAAGCAGGCAGATGTGAAATTTGAAAACAATAAAATTGAATGGGGTATGGACCTCAATACGGAACATGAACGCTACCTCACGGAACAGGTTGTCAAGGGACCGGTGTTCCTGATCAACTATCCGCAGGAGATTAAGGCATTCTACATGCGCTTGAATGATGACGGCAAGACGGTTGCCGCATGTGATCTGCTTGTGCCGGGCGTTGGTGAACTGGTTGGCGGAAGCCAGAGAGAAGAGCGTCTCGATGTGCTGGAGAATCGCATGAAGGAGCTTGGCATGAAGCTGGACGGCTACCAGTGGTATCTGGATCTGCGTCGCTTTGGCGGCTGTAAACATGCCGGTTTCGGACTTGGCTTTGAACGTTTTGTGATGTATGTGACAGGCATGGAAAACATCCGTGATGTGATTCCGTTTGCACGTACACCGCGCAATCTCAGTTTCTAAAAAAGGCAGGATTAAGGGATGGAATATATTCTCAAAGAAAATGCGGACGGCACAAAAGTGACGGTCCATGATGTACAGATGGTTCTTCTGGAAATGATGAAGGACATCGACAAGCTGTGCAGGGAGAATAACATCCCTTATTTTCTCTCGGGCGGAAGCGCGCTTGGGGCAGTGCGTCATGGCGGCTTTATCCCATGGGATGATGATGCGGATTTCTTCATGATGAAGAATGATTTCATGCGCTTTGTGGAAGTGATGAAGCAGCAGGACAAGTATGTATTCCAGTGCTGGTATACTGACAAGCGGTACAATGTACTGATTCCAGGCATGAAGATCCGCAAGAAGGGAACTTACCTGAAAGAAGTGAATACCCTGCTTTCCAACCGCTGCACAGGATATGACGGGTGTGATGGCATCTTCCTTGACATCTTTGTCTGGGATTATGCGACAACGAACAAGTGGATTGATCTGCCGTTCCGTCTTGCCAACTATGTTCTGATGGTGCCGGAAATTATCGCTGATAATTTCCTTCATATCAACCCGGTGCATATCAAGAGCGCAATCATGAAGGTGGCAGACAAATACAGCCGCATTTGTGAAAAGAAGGGGAGCCCGTATATTGGCTTTGATCTGACCTGGGTATGGAAAACTCCCTTCAAGCCGTTTATTTTCCGGAAAGACGATATCTTCCCGCCGCACTATGTGAAGTTTGAAGATACCGAGTTTCCGATCGCCAATCATCCGCATGAGTATCTCTGTACGGCCATTGCGCCGTCTTATATGACGCCGCCGCCGGAAGAGAAACGCGTTGCGAAACATATAGTGGATATTAAACTGTAAGAACTATGCTGTATCAGGTATCACACGGAAGTAAATACTTCGGGGCGGAACCCGTCTTTGAAGATGTGAAATTTGAAATCAAAGGTACGGAGAAAATAACGATCGTCGGCCGCAATGGTTGCGGTAAGACGACGTTTTTGCGATGCCTTTCCGGTGAGCTGAACTTTGATAAGGGAACAGTATCTGTGATGAGCGGGGTAACGATTGGCTACCTTGCCCAGAAAGTGCTCGAACATGATGACTGGACGGTAGAGGAAGAACTGCGAACCGTGTTTGCGCCGGTCTTTGCCATGCAGGAGGAACTCAGCCGGCTGAGTGAACAGATGGCGGAGGATGCCAGTGATCAGGTGCTGGCAAAATATGCCCGCGTCCAGGAGCAGTTTGAAGCGATGAATGGCTATAACTGGGAGTCGGAGATGAAGACGGTATTTACCCGGTTTGGCTTCGGTGATGAAGATTTGAACCGGAAAATCAGAGAATTCTCCGGTGGACAGAAGACACGCATTGCCTTTGTGCGGCTGTTGTTGTCAAAGCCGGATATCCTGCTGCTGGATGAACCGACCAACCATCTGGATCTTGAGACCATTGAATGGCTGGAAGGCTATATCAAAAAGTACCCAAAAGCGGTTGTTGTCGTCAGTCACGACCGGATGTTTCTCGATCATGTGACGGATGTGGTATATGACATGGAATACGGTTCTATGACCCGCTATGTCGGCAACTATACCTCCTTTACGGAACAGAAAAAGAACAATCTTGAACGGCGCATGGCTGCCTACCAGCGTCAGCAGAAAGACATTGAACGTCTTGAGGCACTGATTGAGAAGTTTCGCTACAAGAAAAACAAGGCAGCCTTTGCGCAGTCCAAAATCAAGTATCTGGATCGCATGGACAAGCTGGAAAAGCCGGATCAGGCGGATGACAGAACATTCCATGTACAGTTTTCTCCACGGGTTAAGGGCGGAGAAAAAGTACTGACGATAGATCGCCTTGCGATTGGCTATGATCACCCGCTTGCCGAGGTGACATTCAACCTGCGCAGGGGAGATCGGGTAGCTGTAATCGGACCAAACGGCTGCGGGAAGTCTACGTTTGTCAAAACAATCATGGGGCTGATACCGAAGCTTTCCGGTGATTACCTCTATGGTCATCAGATTGAACCCGGTTATTTCGATCAGCAGCTGGCTCAGTTTTCAAGCGGAAAAACCGTGCTGGAAGAGCTCTGGGATGATTACCCGGATCTTGACCGGACAGAGATCCGTTCCGTGCTTGGACGCTTTCTGTTTTCTGCAGATGATGTCTTCAAAACAGTTGATGTATTGAGCGGAGGTGAGAAAGTACGGCTTTCTCTTGCCAAACTTCTTCTCCAGCATGCCAATCTGCTTATTCTTGACGAGCCGACCAACCACCTGGATATCCCGGGCAAGGAGGCGCTGGAAGAATCCCTTCGGGATTTTACGGGGACGATTCTGTTTGTATCACATGACCGGTATTTCATTTCCCGGCTTGCGACATCACTGCTTGTCATGGAAAATGGCAAAGCGAACTATATTCCGCTGACCTATGAGGAATATGAAGAAAACCGGAAACAGGAACTGCCTGTGGTTCAGACAGCTGAGCCGGATGTCGCAAAGCCTGCAGAACCGGTGGAAAAGAAACTGTCTCCGGAGGGACAGCGGCGCTTGGTGGAAAAGCTGGAGCGAAAGATTACCGAAAAGGAAGCGCTGCTGGAGGAAAAACGGGCCCTTCGGTATGAGCCGGAATATTATCAGGATTACCGGAAGATGAATGAGCTGGATGAGGAGATTGACCAGATTCATAATGATCTTGCTCACCTGATGGAAGAATGGGAAAAACAGAGTGAATTGTAACAGGTCTGATGGATGTCGGATCTGTTTTTCGCTGGTTTACTTTGAATCGGAAATGACTTAACATTTTCTTATTAGAAAAAGGAGTGAATTATGACGATTTCACCATTACAGAAAGAGCGCCTTTTATATGCCCCGAAGCTTCCGGGCATGTTACGGCACGGCATCAGCGAGATCTGTGTCCGGGAGGGTGCGGAAACCCAGAGCGTAGCGGATCAGGAGAAGATCAAAGCCCTGTTCCCGAATACGTATGGAAAAAAGGAAATTACATTTGAGAAGGGTAAGAACACCTCTGCAGCGAAAAAGCAGGTTGTAGGTGTCATCCTTTCCGGCGGTCAGGCGCCAGGCGGACATAACGTTGTCTGCGGCCTCTATGATGCGCTGAAAGCAACCGACGCCAACAACGTACTGTATGGCTTCAAAGGCGGCCCAAGCGGACTTCTGGAAGATGACTATATTGAGTTCACCGATGACTTCATCGATCAGTACCGCAATACCGGCGGATTCGATATCATCGGTTCCGGCCGTACCAAGCTTGAAACAGAAGAGCAGTTCGCAATTGCGGCAGAGGTTGCTAAAAAACATGGCATTACCGCAATCGTAATCATCGGCGGTGATGACTCCAACACCAATGCGGCCGTACTTGCGGAATACTTTGCGGCACACAATACCGGCGTTCAGGTCATCGGCTGCCCGAAGACAATCGACGGTGACCTCAAAAATGAGGATATCGAATGTTCCTTTGGCTTTGACACTGCTACAAAGACTTACAGTGAAGTAATCGGAAACATCGAACGTGATGCGAACTCGGCCAAGAAGTACTGGCACTTCGTCAAGGTTATGGGTCGTTCCGCTTCTCATGTCGCACTGGAGTGCGCGCTTGAAACACAGCCGAACATCTGCCTGATTTCGGAGGAAGTCGCAGAAAAGAAGATGTCACTGTCTTCCATTGCGGACTATATCGCTGATTCGGTCGCAGCACGTGCTGCCAAAGGTATGAACTTCGGCGTTGCGATTATTCCGGAAGGCGTTGTTGAATTCGTGCCGGAATTCTCCGTACTGATTTCTGAAATCAACGAACTTCTTGCCGGATCCAAAGCAGATGAGTTCAATGCGCTGCCGACCTGGAAGGACAAGTATGCGTTCATTGAAAACGGACTGACAAAGGAATCCATGGCGGTTTTCGCAATCCTGCCGGAAACCATTCAGCAGCAGCTGTTCCTGGAACGTGACCCGCACGGCAACGTTCAGGTATCCCTGATTGAGTCTGAGAAACTGTTCTCTGCTCTGGTCAAGGCAAAGCTCGAAGAACGCAGAAAGGCTGGCACATACAGCGGCAAGTTCAACCCGCTGCATCACTTCTTCGGATATGAGGGAAGATGCGCATTCCCGTCCAACTTCGATGCGGACTACTGCTACTCCCTTGGATACAACGCATTCATGCTGATTCAGTATGGCTATAACGGCTATCTCTCCAAGATCTCCAACCTGTCCAAGCCGGCAGATGAGTGGATCGCAGGCGGTATGCCGATTACCAAGATGATGAACATGGAGCGTCGTCATGGTGAAGATAAGCCGGTTATCCGCAAAGCTCTGGTAGAGCTCGACGGCAAACCGTTCAAGTTCTTTGAGGCAAACCGTGAGAAGTGGGCTGTAGAAACCTGCTACACCTTCCCGGGTGCGATTCAGTACTACGGACCTTCCTCTGTTTGTGATATCACCACAAAAACGCTTGCGCTGGAAAAAGGCGAATAATTGATTTTTACCGGGGCTGTACCGTGCAGCCTCGGTTTTTTCCTGCCATAAAAGGCAATCCATACGTTATAAAAGCAACTTTTTTTGCTGTGTTTTTTCTTTAAAGCCGTTAGAATAGATGTACTCAAGCAAAGCTGTTTTAACTTCTCGGGTTATAGACGGAGTGCGCATGAGTTCTTAAAGGAGTGCCCATGTGGAATTACAACTTTGTTTTACCAGGCTTCATGATACTTTTGATCCTGCTGGTGTATTACCTGTCGAGACCGCAGGTATCGATACGAATCAACCGTACGTTCATCATCTTACTGTTGATTGACTGTCTGGTAATTGTTTTTGATCTGATTGCGAGTGAAGCGGATTCCAATCCAGGTGCAGTGCCAATCTGGGCGCTGTATTTGGTGAATCTGCTGTATTTCCTTTTATTCAATGCACGGTCTTTCTGGTTTTACTTATATACCATGGATATCCTGCATCTGCAGTTTCGCAGTCTTCCGACAATCAAGGTGCTGTTCGGATCGGTTTTCATCATTGCCGAATTCATTACCTTCATGTCTATATTTTCTGGTGATGTGTTCTATATCGATTCGATGGGTTATCATGCAGGACCGTTTTATCACATCATCTATGTGAACTTTGTCTTCTACATTTTTCTTTCATTGCTGTTTCTATGGTTTTATGCCAAATTGCTCAACCGCTACGAGCTGATCAGTGCAGTGGCGTTTAATGTCATTCTGCTGATTGGAAATGTCGTGCGTTATCTGATGCCGCAGTATCTGGTAATGAATACGTTCTGCCTGATGGCAATTCTTATCATGTATCTGACGTTTCAGAACCCGGATCTGTATACCTCAGACCGGGGGCCGACCCTGAACCGCAGAGCATTTCACATCATGCTGGAAGAAGCGAAGGACAGGGGGGCATATCGTGTTCTGTGCTTTGTCCTGCGGAACTATAACGATGAACGCGAGATCTACGGCTACCATCAGATGGACCAGGGTATCACCCTGATCAGTGAATACCTGGCAGAAACGTTCAAAAAAGAAGAACGTTATTATCTCCGAAATGGCTGCTTTGCACTTCTTGGCAATGGAACCATGGACTGGGATGGCATACAGAACGAGATCGCAGACCGGTTTCAAAAGCCCTGGCGTGCCAATGAAGCAGATCTCTTCCTGAATGTCAGCTTTGTACGCCTCAGCTCTGAAGCAAATCACGAAGGTGTGAATGTGATTCTGGATCGGCTTCTGACCGCATTCAGTGAGGCTGGCAAGAAAGTCGGCAATAACAATGTCCTGATTGATCTGGATCAGATTCATGAAATTGATCATCAGGTGGACGTCAAGCGGGCGCTGGAACATGCGATTGAACATGATGAAGTGGAAATCTACCTGCAGCCGTTGATTGACTGCGGAAGTGATCAGATGATCGGTGCAGAAGTACTGGCCCGTATCCGCAATGAAGAAGGACGTATTATCTCACCGGGCGTATTTATTCCGATTGCGGAACAGAACGGTCAGATCAACCGGCTGGGGGCGCAGGTGTTTGAAAAGGCCTGCCGGTTCATCAGTGAGGGCAATCTGAAGAAAACAAACCTGTCGTGGCTCAATGTCAACCTGTCTCCGATCCAGTGCATGAAGAAAGACCTTTCACAGGAGTTCTCAGCAATCCTGGAGAAGTATGGTGTAGCGGCAGATCAGATTCATCTTGAGATCACCGAGGCATCGATGATTGATCTGTCGATGCTGCAGAAACAGATCATCACCCTGAAGGACAACGGTTTCCAGTTTGCGCTGGATGATTATGGCTCCGGTTATTCCAACCTTACCCGTGTCAAGCATTACCCGTTTATTAACATTAAGCTGGATATGGAAGTTGTCTGGGATTACTTCCGGGATAAAGATGTATTACTGCCGGCAATTGTCAAAGCCTTCAAGCAGCTGAACCTAACCATTACGGCAGAAGGAATTGAGACCAAAGAAATGGCAGAATCCATGAAAGCAATCGGCTGTGATTACCTGCAGGGTTATTACTTCTCTCAGCCGCTGCCGGTTGAAGAATTTCTGGCACATTACGAAAACGCATAACGATAACATGGGAATGACGAATGATCGTCATTCCTTTTATGTTAAAAAGACTTCCTCGTGATTGACGAAGAAGTCTTTACGCTTTTACAGAAAGCAGGGGTTATTCAGAAGCGCCAGGGTTGGCAGGGATATCCGCTGATGTATGAGGCATGTATTCCATGCACATCATGGTCAGATCATCAAACTGTTCGGCCTCTTGTACAAAATCATCCACGGCTGACCGTACGGTTTTCAGTATCTCCTGCGGAGCAGCATCCGGATTGCGGTTAAGGGCTTCAATCATCCGGTCTGTGCCAAACATAGTGGAATCAACTGCAGTCGCTTCCGGTACGCCATCGGTATAGACAAAAAGTTTATCACCCGGCTTCAGCTGGATCTGATACTCTTCATAATGCACTTGATCCATACCGCCGATCACAAAGCCATGCTTGTCTTTCAGAAGCTCAAACGTACCGGTTTCCTTTCGGTAGATTGCAGGATATTCATGCCCTGCATTGGAAGCAGTAATAATGCCGGTGCTGATTTCCAGAATACCAGGCCACACGGTAACAAACATGCCGACCTGATTATCGGACGTTAATCCCTGATTTGTTTTCTGAAGAATCTCTTTCGGGGAGCGGCCGAGCATCGCACAGCTTTGCAGGATGACTTTGGAAATCATCATGAACAGGGCTGCTGGTACACCCTTGCCGGATACATCCGCAATGACAAGGCCCAGATGATCTTTATCGATCAGGAAGAAGTCATAGAAATCGCCGCCGACTTCTCTTGCCGGATCCATGATGGCATAGATATCGAACTCATTCCGTTCCGGGAATGGTGGGAATGCATGCGGCAGCATCGCTTCCTGAATGTTATGCGCCATGCGGAGTTCTGTTTCAACACGCTCCCGTTCCGCGGTAATATGCCGGATTCGTGCTTCCCGGTGTGCAAGCTCTTTTTCCATTCCTGCCATGATTCCGCCGAGATTTTCAATTTCATCTCCAGTATGAATATTCAGTTTTGCGAAATGGTCATTCCGTTCACCCTTGGTGTCTTTGATGTAATCCATTGCGGCCTCGGCAATGGAATTGATGGGCTCCACCACCTGCTTGCTGGTGTAATACGACATGAGGTAGATGATAAATGCAATCGCAAATATCATACCGAGGGAAATGCGAATCAGATAATCCAGCAGACTTGGCAGAACATTTTCCAGTGTGACGTCTGCTAAGACAAAGGCAACGGTTTCGCCGGCCTCATTCATCAGGGGAACTCCGGCAGTGCACATCCAGCCATATCTTTCTGTGCGGCTCATGTCATAAAGCGTTTCTTTGCCATCCCAATTCAGAAACTTCTGTAGCTCTGTCTCTGATACCGGTTCCCATTCGCCAACCCGGAAGTGATGTTCTTTCTGTGGATCCGCAATATAGACAAGCGCTTTGGTTTTTTCATCAAACACTGCAATATATACATCATCCACTTCATCCGAAGAATCCATATAGGTCGCCATTATGTTTTCCAGTAGAGTGAAGGATGAATCACTGGCATGATTGAGATTGGAGAAATACGAATGGTAATCATCAGTGCCGGTTTTACTGCGCTCTTCTTCTGATAGTCCTCGGTAAACCGTCATCACTTCTTCAGCTACTGCACGGGTATCTACCGACTCATTGTGATCGATTGCCATTCGCGCATAACTGGCCACGTCGTATGCATGAACCGTATATCGGTCATTCAGAGAACGAAGATGCAGAAACATTCCGATAATCAGCGCTACCGAAATCAATAAAATACCGCCAATAACAGCGACCTCTTTTGTTTTGGCAGAAAGAGGTTTCTGAGGTTTTATAGTTGTGACAGCTTGAGTTTCTGACATTTTAAAGCACGCCATCTCTATAAATACAGCTGCATGCGTGCAACTGTAGAATAGAATCCTTTCAATACTTATAAGTATAAAACGGCAACAGGGACTCTCACCAATAAAATGATGTCGGGACAGCACTGCAAAGCGTGAAGCAGGAAGGTAATAACGAAGATGTTTTCTATAAAATCTTCTCAAAAACTGCGCCGCATCTGGTGCACTAACAAAAAAGCCGCATGGGTATGCGGCCGCAATATCTGTCACCGGAGAAGGGGGGATTCGAATCTTCATTCACCTGGTAAATCTGATGAAATATGGTGTGATTTGATGATAGTAAATTATATTTGATTATCCTTTATTTATGCGGTGATCAGACAGTTTTTGCATTTTTTGATTAGGTTAGATTAAATTTGATGATCAATCATAAAAAATGGTGAATGTTGACAAAAAATTGACAAAATTGCCGCGGGCTTGGAGTTAAACTCACATTGGGAGGATAACAAATGGCTCATATCAACAGATACATGGGAAAAGATGGCGTTTCTTACAGGGTCAGAGTATTTCTGGGTAGTGATAAGAACGGTAAGCAAATTGTTAAGTCGCGGACATACAAGGCGAAAGACCTAACGCATAGTACAGCTGCGGCAATGCTTAGTGAGGTTGAAAAGAAAGCAGAAGCCTGGGAAGCGGAGTTGAAGAGGCGGCCAGTAAAGACAGGAGAGCGAGCTGACAAAGCTATGCTTAATAGTTTTGTGCCAGAGTGGCAGGATTGGCTGATTGCAAGATCGAGAGCCAATATCATATCCGAGTCCACCGTTGCGTATTATAAGCGTGACTATAAGAATTACTGTTCATCTTATTTTGAAAATTACACCGTTGAAGGGGTCACGCATGCAGTAGCAAAGAAGTTTATTTCAGACATGCGCACAGGAGTGGGCTTTAAACGCACGTATTCCCCCAAATCCACTTCACATGCACTGACAGCCATTAACTCTCTTTTCGCCTTTCTAATCGACGAAAAACAGCTAATAACGGCAAATCCGTTTGCAGGTATGACAATACCGCGTGACAAGAGTAAAGGAAAGAAGCGTCGAACGAAATCTCTTACTCAAGAAGAGTTCTATGCTCTGATGAAAGCTCTCGATTCCGAATATGACGGAAAGCC
>JAFWJY010000098.1 GCA_017514525.1 Solobacterium sp.
TATTCCTTCAGGATGTCGAGATGTGTCTGTAATGTTTCAAGTTCTTTCATACCAAAAAATTTTAGCACTGCGCTATTAAAATAGCGATAACTCCCCTCTTCCTTTTTCAGCTATTTTCCTGTCTTCTGATCTGCCAGATATTTTGCCAGCAGATGCAGTCCCTGCACAAATTCACCATCCCGAACCAGCTGCTCCAGCTCCTCAGGCGTACAGGTCAATCGTTCAAGAAACTCCGTCTCATCAAGCTCCTGCTCTGCCGAACAGATACAGTCATCTGCCGCAAACAGATAGGCATAATTGTCTGCCATCGTCGGGTTAGCCGGAAGCGTCAGCAGATGGCGCCAGTGTTCGGAGGTATAGCCGGTTTCTTCCAGCAGTTCCCGTTTTGCGGCAATAAGCGCTGCGTCCGTATGTTCACGATCGCTGTCTTTCTGTTCAATTCCACCGGCGCAGAATTCGGTCGTGATTCGGCGCAGTCCCTGACGAAACTGGCGAACGCAGATATAGTTGCCGTTCTCATCCCGGGCACAGATTACCACAAAGTTTCGTCGGCTGTAGCTGTAAAACGGTTCAAAGACTTCCCCGTTTGGAAAAAGATAGGAAGAACGGCGGAAATCGATCCATTCATCCTGAACCAGATGTTCTGTTTTCAGTTCCTTCCAAAGCAAAGCGTCATCGTTTCTTTTCATAGTTTCCCCGATAAAATGCGGCAGAATTATTCCGCCGCAATCTGTTCAATTCGATTCCAGACTTCATCCAGTCCGGTTTTAGCTGTCGCTGATACAATACAGCAGGCTGAAGGCGGCACCTGTAAAGACTTGGCAATCTTCGCTGCTGCCTGGATTCCGGCGCCGCGCGACAGCTTGTCAGCCTTCATGCATACCGGAAGTACTGCCAGATGATTTGCCCGTGCATATTCCATCATCAACAGGTCATCTTCATTTGGCGTCCTGCGGATATCGAGCACAAGAATCATTCCTTTCAGCTGTGCCCGCTTGCGCATGTACGGATCAATGAGAGCCGAGAATGTCTCGGCCGTATCACGTCCGCCTACCGCATAGCCATAGCCTGGCGAATCACAGAAGACAAGCTGTTCGTCAACTTCAAAGAAATTGAGCAGTCTTGTCTTGCCGGGCGTCTTTCCGGTATATGCGAGATTTTTCCGGTTGACCAGCGTATTGATCAGTGAGCTCTTGCCGGCATTGGAACGGCCGGCAAACATCACTTCCGGAAATGCATGTTCCGGCCACTGTGTTTCATTGGCAGCAGTGGCCAGAAGCTTAACCGCATGATACTGCATCAGTGCACCAGTGCTTCTTTGAGCACCTGTGCCATCGTTTCAACCGGAATGAACTTCACGTTGTCCTTGACTGCCTGCGGCACATCATCCAGATCTCTGAGATTCGCCTTCGGCATCAGGATGCGGGTAATTCCGGCACGGTTTGCCGCAAGTGATTTCTCTCGCAGGCCACCGATCGGAAGAACATTGCCGCGCAGTGTCACTTCACCGGTCATCGCAAGATCCGCATGAACTGCCCGGTCACTCAGTGCACTGACAAGCGCTGTTGTCATCGTTACGCCGGCAGACGGTCCGTCTTTCGGAACGGCTCCTTCCGGGATATGAATGTGAATATCATGGTTCTCGAAGAAGCCGGGATCAATGCCGAGTTCCTTGGCATGTGCCTTGACATAGTCCAGCGCGATTTCCGCAGACTCTTTCATAACATCACCAAGCTTACCGGTCAGGGACAGCTTGCCTTTTCCTTCAAAGTAATTGACTTCAATGGAAAGCACATCACCGCCAAAGGAGGTATATGCCAGGCCGGTAACGACACCTACCTGATCCTTCTTCTCCTTGACGCCGTATTCAAACATTTCTTTGCCAAGCCATTCATTGATCAGCTTGTTGGAAACCGTAACCGACTTCTTTCCTTCGTTCAGGATTTCCAGAACGGTCTTGCGGCAGAGGCTGCCGATGACGCGTTCGAGCTGACGTACACCTGCCTCACGGGTGTAGTGACGGATCAGATACAGAATCTCTTTTTCCTTCAGCTTGAACTGTGACGGTTTCAGACCATTGGCATTGAGCTGCTTTGGAATCAGGTGATCAATGGCGATCTGAACCTTATCCACTTCCGTATAGGACGGCAGTTCAATAATCTCAAGACGATCCTGCAGCGGTACAGGAATGTTTTCCAGATAGTTTGCGGTTGCGATGAAGAGCACCTTGGAAAGATCATAGGGTTCTTCCAGATAGTGATCACTGAAGAACTGGTTCTGTTCCGGATCCAGCACTTCAAGCAGTGCATCGCTTGGATCACCCTTATAGTCGGCACCCATCTTATCGATCTCATCGATCAGGAATACCGGGTTGATGACCTGTGCTTTCTTCATTCCCTGAATGATACGTCCAGGCAGAGAACCAAGATACGTACGGCGATGGCCGCGGATTTCCGCTTCATCACGCACGCCGCCAAGCGACATCTTTACAAACTTCCGATCAAGCGAA
>JAFWJY010000099.1 GCA_017514525.1 Solobacterium sp.
AACGGCAAAAAAATTAAAATCGATCAGAAAGAACTGCGGAAGGAAGATCCTGAATATGTAATACAACAATTAAAAAAATATGAAGAAGATAATAGTCCATATGTCGAAAATGATTTCGATAATCCTTATATTAAGGTTTGACATGAAAAACGCCCATAGCACCACAGTACAGGAACTGTTTGATAAGATTCCAAACTACCGTGCAAGGACGAAGAAAACATATAAGAATTATCGAGATCGATATGGTGTTTATATCGGACCGGATTACGGGAAACGAGCGATACTGTCAATCACTGTTGAGGATATAACTAAAACGCTTGCACACTGCGCTGATAGATGCGTACAGAGTTCTGTTACGCAGGTATTCTCAATCTGGAAGATGATCTATAAAGTCGCGATGATTGAAGAGATTCCTGTAAGAGATATTCCTTCAATGGTGGATGTGCCACAAAGCAGAAAAGTGAATCCGAGGGCCTTAAAAGAATGGAATATTACAGAAGAGGACTTTCAACACTTTTGTAAATTCTTCTCTTTCTATGGCGGTTATGAACCCTGGGAGAAGGAAAAGATCTATAAGAGAGACATAATGCTCTATATGATCAGGCTGATGCGTGTTACCGCAATGAGACCCCAGGAAGTAAAAGCACTTAGTAAAAGTGACTTTGTATTTGGAGAAGTGACATTCACTGAGAAAGTATCAAATAAAGTGATTACGGTTCCGTGCGTTCGGATAAATATCGTTAAATCTGTCGGGTCCACCAGGACAGAGGATTTGACCATTAAGGATGTGAAAACACCGCAGTCCAAACGAGCGGTACCGGTCTTGAAACCGGAAGACATAGCACTGATCAAGGAGATTCTTGCATTTACGCGCAATGATATTGTGTTTTCAGATTATTATGGGAATCTGTTCAGTTCAGACGATGTGTCGGATCTAATCCATCGAGTGCGGAAAAGTTATGCAGAAAACACTGGTAAAGATCTGGATTTCTATGCTTACCTTATGAGAAAGTCTATGGTTTCTGACAACCGGAGAGACAAAGTGAATCCTTCCGCGACGAAATTATTGCTAGGACATCAGAGTGAAAGTATCGCCGGAAGGTGGTATGCCAGCGCAGATGACGAGGAGGTTCTGAATCTTGTTTACAGCCGTGCATACAAGCACAAAAAGGACTATAAAAAGTAGCTGGCCGCTATTTGGCCGCGCGGGAACAAAAAAACTTCGGATTTTGGCTTATTTAAGCCATAATCCGAAGTTCCTTCGAGTGGAGCTTACCGGGATCGAACCGGCGACCTCTTGATTGCGAACCAAGCGCTCTCCCAGCTGAGCTAAAGCCCCGTTTTCACAGCAGTGTTATTTTAGCACAACTGTGAAGGTGTTACAGATTATTTTAGCTTAAATGATATTTTTCCTTTCCCGTTATGATATTGAAGCGTTGCGAGTGCACCATTGATCATGGTGAAACTAGGGACAGTATGTCCTATATCAGCTTCATAAATAACGGGAATATCAGGAAGAGCACGAGTGATTGCTTCGTGATAAGACATTCCGGTTTCACTGGAAGGGAATAAAACGCGTCCAATCAAAATCGCATTGGTGTGTTCAAACCAACCTGCATATCTCATCTGCAACAAGGTTCGATAAAAGTTCTCTGCACTCATGGAGAAATTGTCAAAGTACCAGATAAAACCGTCTGCTTCATAACGGCGAATAAAGTGTTTGACCGAATCATAGGTTGTACCGATCAGATCTTTCAGCACATCCATACAGCCGCCGATGCATCTACCGCTTACAGATAAAGATTTTACGTTAGCTTTCCATTCGGTTGGTGTATCCGGGCCTGAATAGTCATCCGCAAAAGATGGCTTGGAGGAATGCAGTTCACTGGTTCGCTGAATAACCTGCTTTCCCTGAAGAAGATTCAAGGCCTGAATCAGATAAGAAGGAAGCGGGTCTTCATCAAATGAACCGGCATTAAACCCATATATAGTAGCGACATCATATTTTGTGGTGTACGTGAACAGAATGCTGGTGGGATCACTGGCACCTGCCATCCACTTTGGATGGTTTTTTAATGCATTCCAGTTGATGTAGGGGAGTATTTCATACAGAAAATCTCCACCTGCCGCAGCTAATACTGCTGCGACTTCTTTGTTTAAAAACAGAGACGTCAGTTCCTGACCGCGTTCTTCTGCAGTCCCTCCGCGTGGATCATTTATGCGGACATGTTCGGTTTCCATAATACGGAAACCTTTCGATTCCAGTGTCGCAATAGATAAATCATAAGATTCTTCTTTATGACCAACTCCGGCACTTGGTGCACAGATTCCAAGCAGATCATGTTTTTTTGGAAATGATGGATAAATCATGGGCAATCTCCTTAACTATTGTGAAGCTTTCAGCGGTTTCAGCATGGGTCGCATGCTGAGCAGCTTCTTGTTCAGTTTTGAATAGATGCGTTCCCGGAACCATGGTTCCGATGATTGTTCGATAACGGTTTCAATCGGAAACCAGGCAACTGCTTTGTTTTCGTCCGGCTTGGAATGAGGGGTTTCTTTATCGTCTGCCATCAGCAGATAAGTGATATTCAGATGCAGATGGGACGGGACATAGCTTCCGTTTTTTTCGTGACCGTCAACAGTCAGTATTTCAAGTGAGAAAAGATCAGTCAGAACAGGTACTACCTGATGAATTCCGCTTTCTTCCTGAACTTCCCTTATAGCCACTTTTAGAAGGTCTTCTTCTCCATCCGCATGACCTCCAAGCCATGCCCAGGAGTCATAAATTCTGTGATAAGCCATCAGGATATGAGTAAATGATGGATTTACAACCCAGGCAGAAGCAGTCATGTGATTGGAAAGATTGGTTCGATAAAACAAATCCGGAACCTGTCCCAGGAGATCGAGCAGTAATGACTGATCTTTGGCTTCCTGCTCATTATATGGCTTATACTGACGGATTTCTTCGGTCAATTTGGTGCGCATATGGTAATTATAATGAAAAAGATGTGAAAAGACAGACGAGTGCAGCTCAAAAATCAGGCAGTAATTTCGTGGAAAAAACATGATTGTTTCGTTTATAGTATAGATTGGAGGAAGAAAAGCCCATGGAAGATCACAAAATTGTTCTGACAGATGAAGAACTGGATCAGATTAATGGTGGTGTGGAAATCATCAAAGTCGTAAGAGGCATCCCTATTTCTCTGGGAGTTGCTTCCGCTGGCGGAAAAAATGATCCAGGCAAAAACAAGGTTTTTGCAAAGTGAGAAATGAAGGCGTTCATGCAGCGCCTTTTTTCGTATTTCTGAGGTGAATGTCAGATAATGGTAGAGCGATGATGGCTTAGAAAAGATTGCACCGGAACGAAACCAACAGAAATCAAACACTGTCTAAATGACAGTAAGGGATACAAAACTACGTTTATAGTGCAGCAGAACTGTCAAAAAAGGAAGGGGAATCGCAATGGATTATACAAAGGAGCAGCTGAGTGATCAGATTGGAGTTATCGCCAAAGAGGCGAGCAGGTTCATGAAGCATCGCCCTGCGGAAGCGGAAATCACACAGAAAGGGAATGTGTCCAATTATGTGACGGAGACAGATCTGGCAGTGCAGCAGTATCTGAATGAATCCTTAAAGAAACTGATTCCCGGCAGTGAAGTACTTGGAGAAGAAAATGCAGACTGGGATCGGAGTGCGAAACATCTTTGGATCGTTGACCCGATTGACGGGACATCGAATTATATTCGGGATTTAGGTGCTTCTGTAATTTCCATTGGATATATGGTAAATGATCAGCTGGAGGCTGGCGTAGTATACAATCCCTACCGGGATGAACTGTTTTCCGCCCAACGAGGAAATGGTGCGTATCTGAACGGTCGCCGCATACAGGTGTCTGACCGTGATTTCAGACATTCACATCTTTGTTCTGCATTATGTGTTTATGCCAAGGAATACGCCCAGCCTTGCCTGAATATCATTGGCAGGGTGTATCAGGAATCGGATGATCTGCGCAGGTTTGGCGCTGCGGCATTCGAGCTCAGTCAGCTTGCGGCTGGCAGAGTCGAACTGTACTTTGAAATGCGGATTGCGCCATGGGATGCGGCAGCAGGCGCATTGCTGATTGAAGAAGCGGGCGGTTACTGGGAATGCTTGTATGATAAAGGACTTCAGAAGGAAAAGCTGTTTCCGTTCATTGCGGCAAATTCAAAGGAGAACTTTGAACGGCTGCGCAAAATTGTAACCGACGAATTGCCAGTCATACCATATGATGGAACACTTTAAGAAAAAGGAGCGGGATCAATGATCCTGCTCACTTTCATATTCCAGAATATCTCCGGGCTGACAGTGCAATGCCTCACATATCGCTTCCAGTGTTGAGAAGCGGATAGCACTGATCTTGCCGGTTTTCATTTTTGAAAGATTCACGTTGGAAACCCCTACCTGTTCCGAAAGTTCCTTCAGGCTGATTTTCCGGTCGGCCATAACGCGATCAAGACGTAATATGATTTTTCCCATAGCAGCCTCACTTAAAGCGTTTCATCAGATTGCCGCTGCAGTTCTTCTCCATAGCGGAAGATATAAGACAGCAGATACAGAAACAAAGCAATCCAGATGAACGTGAAACTGAAGCTGTAGGTAACTGTAATATAATCTACAACTCCTTCACGGAATAAGCTTTTCAACATGTCATAGCGCTCATGAAAGAAATACCCGGTTGCGATTTGTATGATATTACTGGCAACACCGCCAATTAAAACCGCATTAGCGAGCCGGCGGAAATTGTCAGCTACACTGGTATCAAACGGCCGGCCGTCTTTCATCGGCTTTAGTATATTTTGAAGAATGGTAAGCCCATAGTACACAACGCAGAGGATAACTGCTGCCGGTAAGATGGAAGGCAGTATTTCTGCCGCACTGACTGTATGTTCCGGCAAGGCGTTTTCACTAAGATGCAGTGTGATATTTCCCATGGAGAGGTCTGTGAACGAAAATGGAATACGATTTCCTCCCACAAACACAATCAGCAGGATGCCCAGCGCCAGCAGAATGCCGGAAACCAGTACGATGGTACGAAGAATTGAGATGATCGTGTAATTTGTCTTTGCGTTTTTCATCAGTTTAGTGTTGTTCATTGTTCACCTCCAACTTTCTGTGTATCGAATTAATGTTTATCGATAATTCCAGTATAAGCGAAAAAGAACGATAGTCAATATAAAATTAATGAAAAACGATAAATTATTTACATATAAAGAAAAAGCCTGCAAAAAGCAGGCTCTTATCCGGCAACATCGCGGAACGTGAGTTTTTTGACTTTCTGGAAGACGGTGAGGTTGATTCCAAAGGCAAACACAGCTTCCATAATGATCGCAACCGTCCATGCATACCAATTGGTGCTGCGAATGAACTGCGAGTCGTTTGATTCGAGAATCCGAATCAGGAGCGGGGCAAGAATAATGCCAAGGACAAGCCCCAGTATCAGACCGACCGCGACGGTAATAATCGTTTCCCTCGTGAGATAGTGTATGGTCTGCTTAATGGAGAAGCCGTTAATACGCATAACCGTCAGTTCTTTCTTCTTGCGGTTAATGAAGATATTGGCAAGATTGGTGAGAATGATAAACGACATGATGATGGCAATTCCAATTGAGATCGCAACAATCAGGTTATACAGCATAAACGATCCCTGTAAGGTATCGCGGAAGTAGTCGGCACGTTCCGGTGAAAAATGATGCGAGATTTCGGCTAATGCAGTTTGGAAGGCTGCCTCATCGGCACCATTCATGGTCGCGTAATAACAATTCGGTACAGGTGCTGTTCCAAAGATTTCCTGATAGGCAGTATCAGAACATAGCGCCAATCTGCCGGCATAGTTTGTGATTGTTCCGGCTACTTCAGCAGAATAGCTGTTCAGCATTGAATCCAGTATAGAGATCGAATCACCCGTACGGTATCCATACACTTCATGCATGCGGTTCTGTATGAGAATGCCGTGTTCCGGGATAGCAATCACCTGATTTGTCTTTGGATCACGCGGTTTGACAAATTCTGTCAGCTGCGTTGGATCACCGCTGATAATCATGAGCGCATCTGCGTGGTCATCACGTTCATACAGATGTGCTTCATAAGATGCAGGTACCCAGGAGATGCCGGCATCTGTCATCATCTTTTCTACAGTTGCGCGTTCTTCTTCCGTGACCAGAGAAGGAGAGAAATCAATCCGATAATCATACACGGTAACATCTTTCAGTTCCTGGTTTACCATGCCTCCAAAGGCATATTTCAGCGTGATGCCGATGCCTACAATTGCGCAGCTTCCGGCAATGATGATAATGGAAATCAGCACACGGGCTTTTTCGTTAATCATATTGCGGATGATCAGACGGGAATACAGGGAACCGTTCGGCTTTCTGCCAGCAGTCTGTTTTCTGGGCTTCGTTGCCTGTGTGATGCCATTCATCAGGTTGTAGGCAGAACTTCTGAGCAGACCTGCACAGGATAATGTCGTAACCCCCGCACATAGCACCAATGCGCCAATGGAAACAATAATCGTGGAAGGAACATCCAGATAAAAGTGTTCAATCGGGCAGGAATACATCGCAGTATCCGCCACAATGCCTACCGCATAACGGGTGATGCCAATGGCAAGGAGAATACCGAGAACTACGCCGGCGGCAGATGCGGTAACACTGAAGATCAGATACTTCCCGAGGATCTCATTATTCTTGAAGCCAAAGGCTTTTGTGGCACCGACCAGTTTGCGTTCTTCCTCCACGATGATGATCAGTGTCGAAAAACATACCAGACCTGCAATCAACAGGAACAGCACACCTAATGCATAGCCAATATTGACAGCCGCATTGATGTTGGTGGAGATGTCGAAGAATCCGCGGTTCAGGCTGCGCTCCTGAAATACCCAGTTGCAGGCCATATTATCAATTTGTGACTGTGCACTGGCAAGCAGCTCTTCGGCTTCCTTGATTTTCTGTTCCAGCTGATACTTCGCATCAGCCAGCTGACTGCGGGCTTTCGTTTCAAGTTCTGTCAGTTCCTGCTCTTTTTCCTGCAGCAGTCTGACACCGGCATAATACTGACTCCAGCCGCTGGCAAGCATAGCCCGGCTGCTGGCAATCAGTTTTTCGGCATTTACAATGCTGTATTTAATGTGCTGAATCTGCAGAATGGCAGCGCGCAGACGATTAATCTGATCCGCGTCGAGCGGGTCTGTGCTGGCAAGGTAGTACAGCACATCCATATCGATGCCGAGATAATTGCAGACAAAGGATAAACGGTATTGAACATCCGGGTCCGCCAGAAAAGCCGCAAGCTGTGCCCGGGTACTGCTGCGTGCCTCTTCTGTTGAGGCAGAGTTGATTTCATTCAGCAGAGTATCCAGACGGTTCATGTCGCTGAGAATATCCAGCGGGTTGATGCCGTTTGCAGAAGCATCCACCAGAATAATCACCACCGTTACATCATCAATGACACTGCGAGCTTCCGGAATACTGTCTGCAGAATCAACAATTTTCCGCAGATCAATACCGGTCAATGCCGCAAGGAGCTCTACATATACTCTGTTTTCTTCCTGATTGATATACCAGCGAAACGCATCTAATGCGTTCTTCTGCTCTTCAGGACTGACGGCGTTCTGGTATGCACGCATCAGTGCGTTGGAATCCTTCAGGAAGTTGAGCAATTCTGCCCGGCTTACCCCTTCCAGCATAGCGTCGATCCGTTTCAGTCCGGCCAGCATTGCCTCAGCATCCCGAAGCTGAGCTTCACCTTTTAATAGCTGTGATCTAGCGTTTTGGAGCTGAGCGCGCGCCTGTGCAAGCTGCTGTTTGCCAAATGCCAGCTGCGATTCCAGTTCTGCTTCTCCATCCGCAATCTGTTTCTTCGCGTCTTCGATCTGAGCCTGCGCTTCTTCCCATTGACTGCCGAGCCGATCCTGAGCCAGACGTTTGGCCTCGGATAAGGAGTCGTTTTCCATTTCTGACATCGTATCCAGCAGGTTGCGGGTCGTTTTCGCAATGGATCGGTTGTAGCTACTGCCGAAGATATTGGATTCATCTTTCTGCGCGCAGGTCAGATAGGTCCTTGTATAGCGATGGTCCATGTCCTCAAGGTTGAAGCAGTTCAATGGAAGCACTACAGTCCAGCGGACATCATTACGAAGGTCATCCGGGAGAGCGACAATTGCGGTAACCGTATAGGTATCCTGCAACAATGGATTTACGTCATAGATTTTTTCTGCTTCGATTTGGATGGTGTCTCCGATTGAAATGTTTTTGATCCGGGCAAAATCTTCATCGATTGCACATTCCGTATTCCGTTCCGGCTTACTTCCTTCCAGCAGAAGGGGAATGTTGATGGTATCGGTCCAGGAATTGACCGTGACATTGACATTAAGGCTTCCTTTAACCAGCGAGGCATCAAATACTTCGGCGCCTTCCACCTGATCAATTCCCTCAACTTCCCGCAGAGCTTGCATGTCTGCTTCCGATACTCCTATGGAAGATGCGAGCTCATAATCTTTGAAGTTCTGATTCTGATAAAAACGGGTTGCGTTTTTTGTCAGGGTGGCAGCGGAATAGCGGGTCATGAAAAAACCGCCTGTTCCCAGCATGATGATAAATGCGATCGACAGGAATGAAACAAAGCGTTTCTGAATGGTTCGCAATGCGTCCGTAAGCTGTGTTTTCTTCATCGGCATCACCAGGAAAGTTCCTCCGCATGACGTGGATGCATATTAACGCGGATGCTGGAAATGCGTCCGTCTTTCAGACGAATTACACGATTAGCCATTTTGGCGATTTCAATATTATGGGTAACCATAATTACAGTGGTGCCGCGATCCTGTACGATCTGCTCAATCAGCTTCAACACATCCTGACCGGTATGAAAATCGAGCGCCGCTGTCGGTTCATCTGCCAGTATGATTTTTGGATTCTTTACGATGGCGCGGGCAATGCATACACGCTGCTGCTGGCCGCCGCTCATGGAGGAGGGGTAGTTGCCAGCTTTATCACCGAGATCTACCAGTTCCAGCATTTCCTCGGATTCAAGCGGATGCTGGCTGATCTCCGCAATAAATTCAATATTTTCCAATGCGGTAAGATTTGGCATTAAGTTGTAGGACTGAAAGATAAAGCCAATATAGTCCCGACGGAACTGTGTCAGTTCTGCTTCGGTGGGATGCGAAAAGTCCTTTCCTTCGATCAGCAGCTGGCCATCTGTTGCCTGATCCATACCGCCAATGATATTGAGCATGGTGCTTTTGCCGCAACCGCTTTCCCCAAGTACGACGAGCAGTTCTCCTTCATAGACATCAAGGTCAATTCCTTTGAGAACACGGTGAAGCTCATCACCGTTTTGAAATTCTTTAATGACATCGCGCAGTGATACAAGTATGTTCTTGTTTTTGATGGGTTTGAAGGCAAGGCCTTTTTCTTCAATATCCAATGCGATAAAGGCACAGCAGTTTTCTGCGACCCGGATCGTTTCTTCATCAAATGGTCTGGAGGGATCATTGAGAAGCAGTACGCCATAGGAACCATGCAGTGTTTTCATCGGTACTACCAGCGACAGACTGCCAAACAGACTGGCATCATCCGTGTCAGCGGTACGGGGATCATGCATTCCATCTTTCACGATCTCTCTGAGTCCGGACTGGTGGACCGCGCCAATGATGCCTTCTCCGATATTCACGCTGTATCCGGTCTTATCTTCCGGTCCATTGGAGGCAATGACATAGACACGTTTTTCTTCGATGCTTTGCATCCAAAAAGAACCGGATTTGCATTCGAGAATCGAGCACAGAATATTGAGTGAAGATTCCATGGATTCCGCCAGCTGTGTGCTGCTTTTGAGCGCGTCCATGATGGAATAGATTGCTTTGATAAAACGTGAATCATTTGCCATAATAATTCTCCAATTGAAAACAGAAAGCGGTTTGCAGTTATTTGCTGATGCAGTGAGCAGATTATAATATCCCACTGCTTATAATTGTATAAAAAAAAGAATGTCATTGGGATAACTGTTTCAAAAAAACCAGAAAGCAGGATTTACCTGCTGCAGAAAAAAGCTGCCAGTGGCAGCGGTTATTCGCGGGAATCCGTTTCAAGCGTCCGATAGATGATTTCAGCAGAGTCAGGATGCGCCAGCTTAAGCAGGTTTTCGGAAATCTGTTTGCGGGCTTCGTCATTTCGTAACAGATATTCACAGCAGTCCACAAGTTCTTCCTCGGTCTCGCCGGTAACAGCCGCATTACGATCGATAAAGAAGTTCAGGTTATAAGTCTCCCAGCCGGCAACTGCTTGAACCAGCACCATTGGCAAACCAAGAACTGCAGCTTCTGTTGTGCTGATTCCGCCTGGTTTTGTGACAAACAGGTCAGCGCTCGCATAAAGAACGGACATATCAGGCGTGTAACCAAAGATATGTACATTTTTACGGCTTGCATACAGCTCCCTGGTTTCTTTTTCAAGGCGTGTATTGTTGCCGCAGACAAGGCTGATATCCGCAGTGTCTGATAAACGGTCTGACAGGATATCAAGCAGTTTTGGAATTGGTCCGCAGCCCATACTGCCGCCCATCAGAATAATATGGGCATGATCAAGTGGAACACCATACAATTTCTTGGCGGCTTTGGGGTCCATATGATGGATGACTCTCTTTTTAACCGGAATGCCGGATATGACAATCTGTTCTTCCGATACACCATTATGGATCAATTCCTCTTTCAGGGATTCATCCGGCAGAAAGTGGAAATCCATAGTATTGCTGGCGGAACCTGGAGTGTTGCAGTAATCGGTTTCGACAATGGCGGTGCGGATCTTCCGGTCTTCATCCTGAAGGGCTGCGCTCAACATCATTCCGCCGAATACGTGTGTACAGATGATTGTGTCAAACTGTTCTTCATGAATGAATTTACGCAGGCTGAATTTTCCAAGATCAATAAACTGACGCACCGGGTGATTTTCCTCAAACATGGTGTTTGTGACATGTATTTTTGTATGTGTATCATCTGTAAGCCACGGAAGATGACGGTAAATCATAATATGAGACATGGAAATGAGTTCCGATACGTTTTCTGACAAAAAGGAAAGACAGTCCCGGACGGTGACTTCAAATCCCTGAGATTCATAATATTCACGAATTGCGGCGGCTGTGGAATTATGACCGCCGCCGTTGTTGCTGCTGAGAATCAAGAGTTTCATTGCTTTCCTCACATTTTTGCCCTTGCAGGATAGGCAGAACGCAGTCTGCCTTATGTCTCAGTATATACGAATTGGTGAATTTTAAGAAAATATTCGAATGATTCTGAGGGGTATAAAAAGTTCATATTATAATAGTTGCATTAATACTAAATGTGATAGGTGGTGGAGGAATGAAGATACCTGTTCGTATACAGATGACACCGGGAGAAAATGGCGCTTCCGCATTATATATGATGCTGGGCCACTTTGGACGTTATGTCTCAATGGAGGAATTGCGCAAGGTGTGCATCATATCCCGTAATGGTTCCAGCCCTCAGCAGATACTGGATGCCGCGAAGTACTACGGCCTTGACGGAGAGCTTGCTGAAATCAGCGCAGAACAGCTGAAAAAGGAATCACTTCCGATACTCGTGTTCTGGAAGAAACGATATTATGCGATTGTCACAAAAATCAGAGGAGATCTTGTGACGGTAATCGACCCGGCCAAGGGTGAATACCGGCTTTCGTTTGAGAAATTTTCAAAAATATATTCTGGCAAGGCATTGAAGATGAAACCTTCACCGGAATTCAAACCGGGCGGGAAAAAGGAATCCCTGATGTCCATGGTCATGCCGCGGCTGAAACCGCTGATGAGGCCAATTCTGATACTGGCTGCTTTTTCCATGGTGGGAGTCTGGCTGGACCTGGCACTGTCCCGTACGATACGCGCTTTTATGGATGTGTCTGTAGGTAAGCATGGCGAATATACCGGCGTACTGAAATATGTAATCGATATCTTTGGGAAGGGAAACCTGCAGTCGTCCGGAGTTGTGACGCTGTTTGTGATGTATTTCTTTACAGTGGTTATTTTTGTTTTTTCCATGCAGAAAACAAGTATTGTGACAAATACAAGCCGCAAGCTGGCAGCCCGTTCCGGCAGCTCACTCTTCAAACGGGTACTGAGTCAGTCACTTCCGTTTTTTGAGCAGTTTTCTGTTGGTGAGCTGGGCGGCCGTATTGATGCGAATGCCGGCATTGATAACACCTTGATACAGTCACTTGCGCCGCGAGTGATCAATACCGCAATGACGGTATTCTATTTCTTCCTGCTGCTGTCTTATAACCCGATTATTACCTTTCTTTGCGTCGGTATTGAAATTCTCAATACCTTGATCATGCTGAAGCTGCAGGAGCGGAATGCCATTCTGTCGCGCTCGACCGCGACAAGTTCCAACGCGCTTCGTTCTTCCCTTCTGAATGGTATGAACATGATTGAAACAATCAAATCAACCGGATCAGAAAAGTCTTTCTTCAACCTCTGGTATCAGTCACAGCAGAATGTCAACGAGAATCAGCTCAACAGCTATGCGCTGAACCGCTCCATGACAATGGTGACAAATGTTCACAGCTATCTGCTCTCTGCGATTCAGCTGTTCCTTGGTGCGTATTTCATCTCTCAGGGAAAGTTCACACTTGGAACGCTGGCGATGTTTCAGTCCCTGCTTGGGAATATGCGCAACTCCCTGAGCAGCGCGCTTGGTTCTGTGAACTCTCTTCAGCAGATGCGCACTGATATTGAACGCGTGGATGATATTGTGAAACGGCCTCTGCGGGAAGAAGTGCCGCTGCAGGAAGGCATTAACTACGATAAACTGGATGGTCATATTGTGGTCTCGCATGTGAATTATCGCTATAACTCCGGTGATGATCTCGCAATCAATGATGTCAGTCTGGAGGTAAAACCGGGTCAGATGGTCGCAATTGTCGGCAGTACCGGGTGCGGAAAGAGCACACTGCTGAAACTGATGGCGGATATGTATGAACCGGAGAGCGGTGAAATCTTATATTCCGGCAAGAAGCGCAGTGAGATACCGGACGTGGTCTTTCATTCCTCCATCACAACCGTAGATCAGGAAGCTGTTGTATTTGAAGATTCTGTGTATGAAAACATTCGCATGTGGGATGAGACAGTTGAAAACTATGAAGTCTTCCTGGCAGCCAAGGATGCACAGATCCTGAACCGTATCTCATCTGACCGCGATGGATTCAGTACATTCATGAAAGAAAACGGATCAAACTTTTCCGGCGGAGAACTGCAGCGTCTGGAGCTGGCGCGCGCACTTGCGCATGAACCGACTCTGCTGTTCCTGGATGAATTTACGTCCGCACTTGACGCATTGACGGAAGACAAAGTCATCAAGTCCATACGAAATAAGGGCACTACCTGTGTAGTAGTGGCGCATCGTCTTTCCACCATCGTGGACTGTGATCAGATTTATGTCATGGATAAAGGCAAAATCGTGGAATCCGGCACTCATAGTGAGCTGTATGCGATGAATGGTCTTTACCATAAGCTTGTAGGAAATCAATAGGGGATTATCAGTATGGGTATTTATTCAGAAGTCATCAGACAAAAAGAGATAAACAATCACATTCTGGAATCCTTTGCGGATGAAGCTCTGCTGAACGATGAATCCGTACGCCGGGTGGAAAGCGAAGTGGATGATGTTCAGAGTGCGCTGCTGTTTATATTAGGAAAGTTCGGTATTTCTGCTTCAAGACTTTACGGCTATCGGTCTACAGAAGATCTGCTTGAGGCAATGCTGGATCCCTATGGAATGATGTATTACAAGGCTGACAATGTAACGGATGAGATCCGGGATCATACGGAATACATCCTTGCGTTCCGACAGGATGGAAAGGCAGTTGCTTTGCATCCATCCTTCCATGGATATCGCTGGTATTGTCCGCATGATAATAAACGGGGTGCGGCCACGAATGATTATTGCCATTCACTGAAACCGCAGTGTTTTGTGTTCAACCAGCCAATCCGGGAATTTGGTTCTGTCACGTTTACCTTTATCTACAATGTGCTGAAGTACATGACAGTATATGATGTGATTTACCTGCTGCTGGCTACAGCGGCTGTCACTGGGCTTGGCTTGATATTCCCATATATCAATAAATGGGTATACAACACCTTCCTGAAGGATCCGGATTCCAATCTGTATCTGCTGCGCGTATTCTTCGCACTGTATCTTGGACTGAGTGTTGTCAAAGGCTTTATTTCGATTCTGAAGTCCAAGCTGCTGTCGGATTTGCGCAACCGGGTATCGATTCGCATTCAGGCTGCTGTAATGGCAAAGGTACTGCATTTGCCGCGTTCATTCTTTTCGGATAATTCTTCCGGCAAAGTATCCAAGCGGATCACCTACTGCAACAATCTGTCCAGCATGATTATTAATATCTTTCTGGATATTCTTCTGAACTTTTCATTCTCCGGCGTCTATCTGATTCAGATGCGCAGTTTTTCCAAGGATCTCTTCATGCCCGCACTGGTCTTTATCGGAGTGAAGATCTGCGTATCTGTCATCAGTGCCATTGGCAATTCTGTGATTGAGCGGAAAACCATGGCTCTCGATATGGAACGAAACAGCTTCTTTGCGTCTTCGATCCGGGGTATTCAGAAGATCAAGAGTATGGGGTCTGAAAAATCCATTTATGCAAAATGGGCGGATCAGTATCGAAAGTCCCTGCATTACAGCTACAACAAACCGTTCTTCCTGAAATACAAAGGAGAACTGATTTCCGCGCTTTCTACGGTCGCAACAATTACTCTGATGGGTATTACCTTCTTCCGTGGAATTACACGGGAGGATTACATGATCTTCTCGTCTGCCTATACGAATATCATCACTGTCGCATCGAGTGTTGTCAGTATGATGAGCAATATCTTCCGGATGCGCACCCTTGCGGATAGTGTGCGGCCGATCTTTACAACGGAATCGGATGAAAAGACCAATGCGGATTTTGTGCGATCCATTACCGGTAATATTCGGGTTGAAAACATCTATTTCTCCTATGACAAGGAAAAGCGCGGCTGTCTGCGCGGTGTATCACTGGAAATCAAAGAAGGGGAAAAGATCGCAATTGTCGGTGAAAGCGGATGCGGTAAGAGCACACTGTTGAAAATCATTATGGGTATGGAAAAACCGGATCAGGGTTCTGTATTCTTTGATGATAAAGATCTTGGAATGATGAATACTCGCTCTCTGCGCCAGAAAATCGGATCTGTATTTCAGTTCAGTAAAGTATTTGCCGGTACGATTTATGACAATGTTGTATTTGGGTCGCGGACAGAACACACAGATGAGGAAGTTTGGAAGGCTTTGGATCTTGCCTGTATTGGAGATGATATCCGCAAGCTTCCGCTGGGCATCAATACAGAACTTTCGGAATCCAACAGCAGTGGTTTTTCCGGCGGACAGCGCCAGCGTATTCTGATTGCCAGAGCACTGATCAATCACCCAAAGCTTCTGGTTCTGGATGAAGCGACATCCGCATTGGATAACCTCACCCAGAAAGCGGTGCTGGAACATATCAACGCACTGAAGTGTACAGTGGTCATGGTTGCGCATCGTCTGTCGACGGTAAAGAATTTTGATAGAATTATCATGCTGGAAAACGGTGAGATTGCCGAAGAAGGAACGTTTGATGCCTTAATGGCAAAAAACGGAAAATTCGCCCAGCTGGTACAGAAACAGCTCATTCAGGAAGAAAAGGATGTGAAAGATATTGAACATCTGGATGCCTGATGAATGTGCGATAAAAAAAGTTGCTGAAACGAATCAGAAATCATGAAACAGAATATTTTCAAAATGTCATTGGGAAGACGGATACGATTACTGGTTGTATTCTCAGTATTGTTAACAGGTCTGATTGGATCTACCTCAGCCTATCTTTTCCATGTGAACTCTCTGACGGATGAGATTTTTCAAAACAGTGAAGGTGTAGCGGAAGATGCCGCACGACTTGTTTATGTGGAAGATGCAGTTATCCTTTCCGACATGATTCATACCAAAGAATTCAAGGAAGTGCGTCAGCAGGCAGTCGAACAGGATGACTTTTCCATTCTTGAAAAATGGATGAAGGAAAAAGAATATGACGTGGCATATCATGATACCGCTGTATTTTTAAACGATCTGCGGTATGTGCTGGGGGTTTCCGATCTGACACTGGTCAGCTGTGATGAGAATGGCAGCTATGTTCTCGCCGCTGCGGATAATCTTTATTCGGAAATCGGCAAGGATTTACCGGCTGAAAGCGGACTTGGACCGGATGACTACAAAACGGTAACACAGACAAAACCACATCCAGTTCGCAGGGGCAAGATGTTTTTATGTTCTTCCTATCATCGTGTTGAAGAGGGAAGCGGTAATCACAATCTGTTCGTTGGTGTTGACATTGATCTGGCAAGATATATTAAGCGCGAACGAAACTTTCTGATTAATCTTGTTATTACGTATTTGCTGATTATCGGGGCATTGGCGCTGTTTGGAATTTATTTTGCAAAGAAACATCTGACAATTCCGCTGAATCAGCTTACCAATGCGGCGCTGGAGTTTGCGGAAAAGCATAAACATTCTCATATAACGGATCCGAAAGATCCTGGCATTCATACTGCAGATGAACTGGAAAAACTGAATGACTCTATTTTCTATCTTGAACAGAGTGTTCTTGCGGAACAGAAACAGCTGGAACTGATCAACCGCACAAAGGGTAAAATCGATGCTGAATTAAGCATTGCCCATGAAATACAGAAAGGTGTACTGCCGGATCACTTTCCTCAGGATACGGATCGTGATGTAACAGACGTCTACGCCTTTAATGATCCAGCGCGTGAGGTAGGCGGTGACTTCTATGATTTCTTCCTGATTGATCCGACGCATCTCGCACTTGTAATCGGTGATGTTTCAGACAAAGGAATTCCTGCCGCATTATTCATGATGGTCAGTAAACTTTTGATCAAAGAGCATGCAATGAAGGGACTGTCTCCGGAAGAAGTCCTGAGACAGGTGAATGAACGTCTGTACTCTCTGAACCGGGCAGAGATGTTTGTGACAGTCTGGATCGGTATTCTGGATACAGAAACCGGTATTCTGAAAACGGCAAATGGAGGCCATGAATATCCGATCTTCCGTCTTGGAACGGAACCGTTTGAATATTTCCATGATAAACATGGCATGGCGATAGCCGGAATGAAGCACAGCACCTACCAATTGCATGAGATACAGATGAAACCGGGCGATGCGCTGTTTGTATACTCAGATGGTGCAGTTGATGCGCGTGATAAGGAAGGGGAAGGCTTTGGCGTCTCCCGTCTGTTGGAATCCGTTAACCGTGCCAGCACGATAACTGCAAAGGAACTGGTGCTGTCGGTCAAAAAAGATGTGGAACAGTATTCTCTTGACGCAGAACAGTTTGATGACATCACGATGCTTGCGATGATCTACCATAAAGACTCCCAACCGAAAAAAGACGATCAAACAGAAAGTAAGGATAGCGATTTGAAATGAAATCTAACATTAGCAGGTTTTGGAACACACTGCTGATTCCGGCAATGACACTCACCCTTGCTGGATGTGCAGGAAGCGGAGCGGAAGCAGTGCATATTTCGGACGAACCGGAAATTATTTCAGCACCGCGGGTCAGTTATCTCGGGCCGGAAGGAACATATACCGAAGAAGCAACGAAGTTTTTCTTCCCGGATGCCAGTGCAATGCTGGCAGAACGCACCGTGGATGATGCGATCACAAAGGTAATGGAAGATGGTGCTGATTACGCCGTCATCCCACAGGAAAATACATTGGGCGGACCGGTAACCAATTATGTAGACGCACTGATTGCACAGAACGATATTTATGTGGTTGGGGAAGTAATTCTTCCAATCAGCCAGACCCTTCTTGGAGTACCTGGTTCTTCTCTGGACCAGATCAAAACTGTCTGTTCCCATGCGCAGGGACTCCGTCAGAGTGAGCAATGGCGGCAGGAACACCTGCCGGATGCAGTGACAGAAGAAAAGGACAGTACAGCGGCAGCTGCGGCGTATGTTGCAGAACAGCAGGATCCTTCCATTGCGGCAATAGCGGCTCCGGGCGCTGCGGAACTGTATGGACTGATTGTTCTGGCAGAAAATGTTCAGATCACGATGAATAACCAGACGCGGTTCTATGTTCTGGCAAAAGAAAAACTGCGGGACGAAGGACATCCCAATGCGGTATTTACGGTGTCATGCCGAGCAGAAGAAATCGATGACATCATCGTGACGATTCATAATTCCGGATTGGAGCTGGTAGCCTTGCATGATCGCCCAGAAGGAAGTTCCCTTGGCAGCTATAATTATCAGATTGAAGTGAGCTGTGCATCCGGCATCACTGTAAAACAGATTGAAACTGTAACGGCTAACGAAAAGATTCATTTCTTTGGAAGCTTTGAGAGCAGAGAAAAGAAGTGATTAACAGTTGTGCTTGCGCATGACTGTTTTTATTTGACGACGCAGAAATAAAAATCGCTGTTACAGGGCTGCTGGAAACAGCCTTGTTCAGCGATCGCATCAATTTTCTTTTGTTTCTTCGGACGGTGTAATAAGCGGGATTTCTTTTCCGCATTTCACACAGGTAAGTGCGAGTGCTCTGTTTTCAGTACCGCAGAACGGACAGGTTCTTCTTGCGGCGGTCTGTTCGGGAAGCTTGGCACCGCAAAGCGGACAGAACTTGTTTTCGGAAGGAACAGCCTCATTGCAGGAAGGACAAATTTTGTATTTGTTCAATTCTTTATCTTCAATCTGGTCAATCAGAGAATCCCAGTTTTTGGACAGGGAATCAAAGTCCGGAAGCTGATCGTGCGGTGTATCTTCTGGAATCGTATCTTCGGGAAGCTCGGTATCGTTTTTGATTGCTTCAAGCGATTTGGTCATAAGATCGGCCGCGCCATTGATTTGTTTCATTGCCTTATCCATTACCGGTTTTTCAAAGAGATCAGACGCCTTTTTGACGACATTATCCAGCAGATCGTCACCAGTTTCCTGAAACTTGGATTTCTTTCCATCAAAAATATCAAATAGTCCCATATTTCACCTTCATTATTTCAACTAGATATTAACAAATATTGAAGGATGGAGTGTACTTTTTATGCACATACCAACTTTCCTGAAGTTTATGAAGAACATGGTTCTGACTTGCGGAAGACCGAATTTTTATTGCAGGGATGATAAAATCAGTAATAACGAAATAGGTGAAGCGATGATAACAACGAGACATTCGGTAATAAGAAAAGCGTGTGCAGCAGTCATTTGCCTGCAGCTGTGCGTCTCATCAGCAGTGACAGGATCAATTTCTGTTGAAGCCCAATGCAATGCGGTGTCCATAACAATTCAGGAAATGCTCGAAAAAGGCGCCTATCGGGAAGGGGAGGCAATCGCTCTGATTCAGGGAAGCGAGTCATTTTCTTTGTCTGGAGAAGTACTGACAAATGTAGATTCGCATACAGTTTTATCAACCATTGATGAAGCACTTTCCAGTGATCTTACGGCACGTACTGCAAGTCAGCGCATGGGCGATTCAGAAAAGGAATCTCTGCAGATTCAATACATTCAGGATTCTTCTCTTACAACCGAAGAATTACTGAAGCGGCTTTATTCGAATCCGCGAGTTATTGCGGCCGAACCGAACTATATCGTCACGCGAACCGATGGAGTACGAAAAACAGATCAGGCGGTACAGCCAGTTGCTTCTGTGGGACAGGAAGAGACCACCGATTCCGGAGATCTTACGGCACTGCAATGGAGTCTGAATGAGTCATCTGAGCATTACACAACACCGCTCTCTCCAACTTCCGGTTATCAGCTTCATGTGCCGGGCTGGCAAGAGGGACATGTGAATGAAACAGCAGAGCCGAATGCGTCAGGCACTGTCTGTATTATGGATACCGGTATTGATGTTACGCATCCGGATCTGAAGAATGTTCTGTATGAGTTTTCAAAAGCGCAGCAGGAAACCTATGAATGCGGTCCATATGGGAAGAACACCAGCGGAACCGAAGATACAACCGATATGACAGACCATGGAAGTCATGGAACACATGTGTCAGGAATCATCGCGGCGCAATGGAATCACTCGGGTGTGTCCGGTATAGCTAACGGCGTGAAAATATTTGGCGTCCGTATATTCGGTGATGATGGAATGACTTCGGATGAAGCCTGCTGCATCAAAGGTTTTACCTTCCTGCGGGATATTGCTCAGGAAGTAAACCTCAAAGCTGTGAACTGTTCCTGGGGCTATCTGAAACCACAGCTGATCAACAATATTCTGATTAATGAGCTTGGCAGAAAAGGTGTCTCTACGGTATTTGCGTCCGGCAACACTTCTATGGATCTGGATGAGCAGATGGATTCCGGCGCTTCCATAACCTCTCCATATGCAATTGTTGCGAATGGTGCTTCTATGGATGGAAAGATTGCGGACTACTCCTGCTGGGGGCAGACTTCAACAGATGTATTTGCGCCTGGTTCCTCCGTGATCTCCACGGTTCCATCAATCATCCAAAACAAAACATTTGATGGATCAATTTCGTATTATCGGGAGTATCAGATGTTTTATCCGGATGCCTCCGATTCTTCCAGTCTTCTGTATGGAATTGATCGATTCGATGGGGCATCTGAAGTGCGGTTCTTTGCGGAAAATCCGGCGCTGAATCCGGATGCGAAGGAAATCGGACAGCGCAGTGAAACAATTGGCTTTGATGATCACGTCAGTATGGAATTTGATTTGAAAGACCTGAATGCCGGAACAAATACCTTGAATGATGGTGCTGAGGCTTCTGGTGGATCAATGTACATGGCGATTCCGGTCGCTTCTGCAGCGAATGTGAAGTATATTTTTGCGGAATGTGCTGTGGATCATTATAAGCAGCAGGGCGGTTTTGTTTCAGTGACTTATGCCAATACCGATGGCAAACCAGTGGAAATCGATAATAAAGTGGCATCGGCTCTCAATAAGGGATGGATTGGCACCAGCAACAGTACGTTTTACGTGTGCCAATGGTCGCCGCTCAGCTTCAATGTGGAAGGCTACTTGAATACTGTAAATGAAGTACATCAGATGTCACAGTCGGAACGGGAAGAAAATGGATTATGGAATTATGAAGACCCGGGAAAAGTGACCGGCTTATATGCGTGGGAAAACCAGGGAAAGACGTATGTGATCGCTGAAATCGGTTTGGGCAGTCCGGATCCAAGCGCCTCTGTTAATCCCTCAAAACTGTATGTGGATCAGATTGCCGTTGGAAACGGCGAAGCCTGGACCGGCCCATATCTGGTGATGTCCGGGACCTCCATGGCAGCTCCGGCAGTTACTGCGTGTCTTTCTGTAATAGCTAAAAATGAACCGGAGTTATCTTCCTTAAGTGAGAAGGAACTGTCACAGCTTACATTGGAACGTAATGCAAAACTGCTTGCGTCTGTAGAGTATGACGATACGCTTAAGCAGTACTGCAGAACTGGCGGAAGGGTGAATCTTTCCAGAAATGATGGGTTTGTCAGAAAAGCTCCAATAATAGAATTTGCGGATGAAGCAGATTCGGTTTTGACGATAACAGGATACTTCTTTGGAACAGAAGGTTCGCTTCGTATTGATGGCAGGCCTTGGGAACCTATTGGCTGGGACGATCACACAGTGACAGCAGATGTCAGTACACTTGGGAATGGCTCGCATGTGGCGGAATTGACCAATCCGGACAACGCAGTCAGCCAGGTTGTCTTCAGTGTTTCCTCAAGTGAAACCGGGTTAGCGCCGCTGTATGAAAAAGAATTGGTGACGCCAGTTCATCATGAGACTTATATAAAGAATTCCAGTGATCGGTTGTTTGGGCAGATGGTGGAATATGACCGTCACCTGTATGTGTTCAATATCAATATCACAGAACGTATCAATGCATGTGGAGCTACGATATCGATCAGGACAGCTGGGAATACTGTGCAGAACTGCCGGATAGTATAAATGGTTCGATGCTGGCGGGAATGACAGTGTATGACGAAAAACTCTATGTGTCTGTTTCACCTGAAAATCCGGACGCGTCGTCTCTTTGGACCTATGATTCCAAAACCGATACATGGGCGGATTCGGATCTGCCGCTCCCCAAAAGTGCGGCACTTTGTGTACTTGAGAATAAACTGATCGCAATTGCAGGAATACATGAGTTTGAAAATGATGAATATGAGCCTTCTGACTTCAGTGTTTATAATCCGGAAACTAAAACGTGCACTGATCTGAAATGCACGCTTCCGCCCGATGGAATGGACACTTCAAGACTACGAGTCGCTGTGACAGATGGCTCTGTTTATATCTACGGTCCGGATGTTGGCGTAGAAGGCAATCCGCATCCAGATGGAATGCTGTATCGATTGACGTGGAATGAAGATAAAACAGATCTTATACTTGAGGATCTGAATGATGCATTTGAAGATCTTTCCGTACAGCATATGAATGAACAGATTGCGCTAGCCGGATTGCCGGATGGGGTTGCGATTATTGGCTCTGGTCTGCATGGGCAGGATACGCACGTCATCTATGATGACAGTGACTGGGCGATTCCATATGATCACACGCTTTCTTATCACTTTACCTATACACCAACAGCTGCATATGCGGACGGATGGATCTATGCGCTGGGATACAGCACGACAGAAAAAGATCTGATGTTCTTCCGGGCAACAGATGTAAATCATACATTTAAACCGGTAACGGATCTGCGCAAACTGCGTAAGAGCAAAGAATCAAAAAACGAAAAGATTCGGACAAAATAAGAAACATCCATATGCTCGCATGTTGGTTGAGAATATAATTGAGGTAAGGATTGCAAAGTTTGTATGGCGGTTATTTCTCTGTTGGTTGCGGTTGTTACGGCAATACTCGCTTCACTGTTTTCCGGATACCCGGGACTGCTTCCGGTATTCCTGTTTTTCGTCTTGCTGTTATTAAACTGTGCATGTATGGCCGCAAATGTCTGTGAAGAAGATAAAACCAGCACATTGTTTATGGCGGTGATTTACAGCTCCATGACGGTACTGATGTGTATAACGATTATCAGTAAAAATCTGAATGGATATTTATGTGAAAATGGACTGCAGGATCCGGAGAAAGTCCATCTGGGTGTTCCAATACTTACTGTTATATTGACGCTACTTGCTTATATGTTGTTTTTGAGGCGTGCGAGAAAAGGGCGTCTCTTACTTAAGAAGTATAGTTCCCTTTTTGCACGGGATCCTGGGAATCGGCGCCTGCTGCGATATCGGCAGATGATGATCAAAGAAGGAATTTTAACAGAACGCTTATCCGATGATGAGGAAGCGTGAAATTGGAGTGCATGTATAGTTAATCAGCCTGTTTTATTGGATGACTTTTTCCAATCCAGTATTTCATCTGTTATTTTTCTTTTGAACATTCTATAATTCCACACTTTTCAAGCGACAAATTCCCATTCGATCATTCATCTCTTAGGTTATTTCTATATTTCGTGCGTTTTGTTATTAACTGATACCGTTTTTACAAAATTGGGTCATTGTTGGGTCAAAAATTTAAAAAACCCGCGTAAACACTGTGGTTATGCGGGGTTCTGAATTAGTGGAACTATTCCCACTCTATTGTTCCAGGAGGCTTTGAAGTAATGTCGAGGCATACTCGATTTACATGTTTTACTTCATTTACGATTCTGGTAGAAATGACATTCAGTACATCGTAGGGGATGCGTGCCCAGTC
>JAFWJY010000005.1 GCA_017514525.1 Solobacterium sp.
ATTTTAAAGTAACAGAAACGAAAGTACGTGTAACTGCAGACAATGATCTTGCGGCAAAGGAAGTACAGAAAGCCGTTCATAAGCAGGGCGCGGTTCTGATCAACCTGATGGGAAGTCCCGGGGCAGGTAAAACTTCAACTCTCGTCAATACGATCAATGCCTTAAAAAATGAGTATCGGATCGGGGTAATGGAGGCGGATGTCGACAGCGATGTCGACGCCCGTACGATTCAGTCGATCGGCGCAAAAGTCATTCAGCTTCATACCGGCGGCAGCTGCCACATGGATGCGGATATGACAGAACGCGGTTTAAAGGAAATGGGCATTGAAGATCTGGATGTGATATTCCTTGAGAACGTCGGGAATCTGGTCTGTCCGGCGGAATTCGATGTCGGTGCTGACCTGAAAGTCATGATTCTGTCCGTGCCGGAAGGGGATGACAAACCGTTAAAGTATCCGCTGATGTTTACAGTCAGCGATGCGATGCTCATCAACAAGATCGATACGGCACCGATCTTCGACTTTGACTTCGACGCAGCGACAAGCCGTGCGAAGAGCCTGAATCCAAAGATCGAGGTGTTCCCGCTTTCCGCAAAAAGTCAGGAAGGCTATGACGCCTGGATCGCCTGGCTGAAGAAACGGATCGAGGAGGTGCGGCATGAAAGTCATTGAACTGCATAAATCCGTAACCGCATCAAATGATGCGGATGCGGAAGCACTCCGGCAGGAGCTGAAGCAGCGCGGTACGCTGCTCATCAACCTGATGTCTTCTCCGGGATCCGGAAAGACGACACTGTTATCCCGCACGATTCAGGATCTGAAGGATGAACTGAAGATTGCGGTACTGGAAGCGGATATCGAAAGTGCAGTGGATGCCGAGCGCATTGAGGCTCTCGGCGCACGATCCATCCAGGTACATACCGACGGCATGTGCCATATGGATGCCGGAATGACCCGGCAGGGGCTGGAGGCAATGGGCCTCGAACAGATCGACCTAGCATTTTTGGAGAACGTCGGCAATCTGATCTGCCCGGCGGAATATGATACCGGGGCAGGAAAGAATGTCATGATTCTGTCTGTGCCGGAAGGGGATGACAAACCGTTAAAGTATCCGCTCATGTTTCAAAAGAGCGATGCGCTGGTTATCACCAAAATCGACGCCCTTGGCTACTTCGATTTTGATCTCGAGCAGTGCCGGAAGCGGGCATTGAAGCTGAACCCGAATATTCAGATCTTTGCGGTCAGCGCAAAGACCGGGGATGGCATGAAGAAATGGGAAGATTGGCTGAAGAAGGAGACTTCAGCCTGGAAAGCACAATAAAGGAGAACATATGACAGCGACAAAAGATGAAATGCGCATGACCAATGAACGGGATTTTAAACAGGATCCCAACTATGTCGCCCCGGACAAGGAAAAAGAAAAGCTTGTTCTGAAACTGGGCACCATGATCACCGACCGTTATCTTAAGAAGTTTACCGGCACACTGGATGTCAATGATCCGGAATACTGGGCACTGGACGAAGTACTGACCAAGGAAGAAGTGAAGTTCATGCTGAGCTTCAAGAAGACCAGAGTTCCGTATGATCTGGAACAGCTGGCTGAAATGAACAACATGTCCGTTGAAGGCACCAAGAAAATGCTGGATCATCTGACCTGGATCGGTGTTGTTGAAACAAACCGTGAGAATGCGGACAAGCATCTGCAGTACAATGTGCCAATTTTTGTACCGGGTTCGGCAGAGTTCATGATGATGAATGATGAGCTAACTGCTCAGCATCCGAACCTCGCGACCTTCTTCAACCTGATGACACAGATGCCTCTGGAAGGTGTTACCCCGATGATTCCTCCGGGAGGCGCGGGCGTCGGCATGCATGTCATTCCGGTTGAAAAGGCAATCGAGACTGAAAATCAGTCGGTATCGGTAGAACATATCAGCCACTGGCTCAGCAAGTATGACAAGTACAGCGTTGGTCAGTGCACCTGCCGCAAACAGCAGACCATGCGCGGAGAAGGTTCCGGCCAGATCAATGGTGAATTCTGCATGGGCATGGGCGATATGGCGGAATACTGCGTCAACCGCGGTATGGGCCGTTATATCACCTATGAAGAAGCGCTGGAGATTCTGGAACGCGCCGAGCGCCATGGCTTTGTTCACCAGATTACCAACATCGATGGCGAAGACAAGATCGTAGCCATTTGTAACTGCGCCCCTGGCGTATGTAATGCGCTGCGTACCTCTCAGCTTTATAACACTCCGAACATGAGCCGCAGTGCATACCGCGCACATGTGGAAAAGAACAAGTGCGTTGCCTGCGGAAAGTACGTAGAAGTCTGCCCGGTTGGCGCTGCCAAACTCGGCCAGAAGCTCTGCACCCGTCATGGCGAGGTGAAATATCCGACTACCTTACTTCCGGATGAAACAAAATGGACACCGGATAACTGGAATAAGAACTACCGTGAAGATGCCAAGATCAACTGCTATGAAACGGGTACTGCGCCATGTAAGACAGCCTGCCCGGCACATCTTGCCGTACAGGGTTATGTCAAGATGGCAGCTGACGGCAGATCCATGGATGCCCTCAAGCTGATCAAGCAGGACAACCCGTTCCCGGCAGTCTGCGGTGCGATCTGCAACCGCCGCTGTGAGGACGCTTGTACCAGAGGTACCATTGACCAGCCAATCGCCATCGATGAAATCAAGAAGTTCATCGCTGCGCAGGAGCTGAAGCAGGAAAACCGTTATATCCCGATCTGTGAGAAGGATGACGGCGGCATGTGGGGCGACAAGTACAAGATGGCAGTCATCGGTGCCGGTCCTGCCGGCATGAGCTGCGCGTACTATCTGCGCACACGCGGCTATGATGTCACCGTATTTGAAAAGGAAAGCAGACCGGGCGGCATGCTGCTGAACGGTATTCCAAGCTTCCGTCTGGAAAAAGAAGTCATCGATGCGGAAATCGATGTACTCCGTCAGATGGGCGTCGAATTCAAATGCGGCGTCAATGTCGGTTCCGATGTGACCATTCAGGATCTGCGTCATGAAGGCTACAAGGCATTCTATATCGCAATCGGTATGCAGGGCGGTCGTATGACTGGTGTTCCTGGTGAAGACTCCGAAGGTGTTGAAACCGGTGTTGAATTCCTGCGTCGCGTTAACCTTGATAACTCCGTCCGCCTCCAGGGTGACGTCGTTGTCATCGGCGGCGGTAACGTCGCAGTTGACGTAGCACGTTCCGCAAAGCGTGTTACTGACGGTAAGGTAACGATGCTGTGCCTGGAAGGCGCGGATGAAATGCCGGCAGCAGATGATGAAGTTGAAGACGCAAAGGCTGAAGGCATCATCGTAAACAACGGCTGGGGCCCGAAGGAAATCCTCTCCAAGGATGGTAAGGTCACAGGTATTGTCTTCAAGAAGTGCACCAGCGTTAAAGACGCAGAGGGACGCTTCAACCCGCAGTATGACGAGAACGATACGATCGAAATCAGCTGTGAGAATATTCTCCTCTCCATTGGTCAGTCTGTTATCATGGGCGACCTGCTCAAGGGAACAGCTGTTGAAATCAACCGCAATGGTACGATCAAGGCAGATCCGGTTACCTTCCAGACGGCAGAAGCAGACATCTTCGCCGGCGGTGATGTTTACCATGGTGCACGCTTTGCGATCGATGCGATCGCAGGCGGCAAGCTTGCCAGCGAATCCATGCACAGAAGCGTACATCCGGGTCAGTCCCAGACAATCGCGCGCGACCTGCGTCAGTTCATTGAGCTGAACAAGGACGATATCGTTGTTGAGGAATATGACAATGCGAAGCGTCAGGTTCCGGGCAAGCGCAAGGAAGCTGCGATGACCTTCCAGGATGAACGTCTGCCGTTCACGGAGGAACAGGTCAAGAAAGAGGCAAACCGCTGTCTCTCCTGCGGTGCGACAGTTGTCGACCTCAACCGCTGCATCGGATGCGGTCTCTGTACCACACGCTGCGAATTTGATGCGATCCACCTGAGCAGAGATCTGCCGGATGCGTCCAACATGGTTCGCTGCGAAGACAAGATCGGTCCGGTTGCCAAGTATGCGGCACAGCGTGAGCTGAAGATCCTCTTCAAGAAAAAGAGCTCCAATGCATGAGATGGGCATTGTGATGCATCTGGCAAAAACGCTGGATGAGCTTGCGGAAGAACAGAACATTGCCAAGATCGGTTCTGTTACCCTGCAGGTAGGAGAAGTCTCCGGTATTATGACAGACCTGTTTGTCGATGCCTGGGATTACTTCAAGGTAAAACATCCGGTGTTAACGGAAAGTCAGCTGAAACTGGAAACCATCAAGGCAGTCACCTATTGTGAAGCCTGCGGGAAGACCTATGAAACCGTCCGGTTTGGCAGAACCTGTCCGTATTGCCAGAGTGGTGAGACTTATCTTGTCATGGGCAATCAATGCATCATCAAGGAAATAGAAGCAGAAGAAAATGAGGAAGGGCAGTGATGCCCTTCCTTATAGTATTTAATGACCAGAAACAAACATTTGATTAAGGTTTTCGAATGAAGCAGATGATTCGCTATGTGACAATCGGTATGACACATTCAGGAATAGCGCAGATTGGTCATACCTGGGTTATAGTAGGAGCGTGATCTGGGAGGAGGAAAAAGACGATGGGCAAGTTTTCATTATTGCGGGATGCTGAGGCTGCCGCAATTCGGGTAGCGATTGCCTGGCTGGATAAAGATCCGGTAAACCGGCTTCTGAAGCTGATTCAGCTTCTGCAGTCTGCTGATTCCAATGGGACATTGAAAAAGCAGCTGGATGATATGAAGCTTGAATTGGAAAAACAGGAAGGTGTTGTTTATGAGTTAATTACCGGCATCTTTGCAGAAGTAGATGCCTCAGTGCGTACGCGTCTGATCGAAAATTTTCTGTTGAATGCCATTCATGTGGGATCCTCCAAACAGGATGAGGTCATGGCGAGGTTTCAGAAAAAAATTCCCTGGCTTCTGTATTCAGACCCCTACAAACCGGAACAGGAACTGCTTTCCAATGCGGAAGTTTCAGCCGCAACCACAGCCGGCAAGAACGCAGGCATCGGTCTGTTTGTGTTTCCGGATATGCGCTGGGGAGAACGACTGACCGATATTTTCCAGATTGCAGAGACAAACACCGATCTGCTCTTTGCGGTATGCGTAAAGCCGGAGGTGGTCAGTGATCAAGTCATAGATCAGGTAATGAAGGTTAAGAATATGGTTTTGATCCTGCAGGGAGAAGAAGGCGAAACCTATGACAGAGCAGTCAGTCTGCTTCAGACGAGAAAAGCGCCGTTTGGAACTGCAGTGATCTCTTCTGCTGTTGAAGAACTGGAACGAACCATGGCAGAGATA
>JAFWJY010000100.1 GCA_017514525.1 Solobacterium sp.
AGATCATGTGCTGGCCAGTGATTACCGCGGTGAGGGAATTCCATTAGGCATGAATATCGATACGTATGAATGGGTGGTGTATCATCCACCCGCAAAGCTGATCATCCTGGCTACCTATGAAGAAGAACTGTATGACGTTCAGAAGTACCTCAGCCTTCAGAAGGTTCCGCTGCTTCGCTGGACGGAAGAAAATGCTTCTGCAAAATCCATTTGGAAGGATGACATCAGTGCAGTGATTATGACACTGGAGGAGTTCCAGTCATTGGACCGGAAGTACAGAAAGCTGACGATTCTGTATATCGGCAGCGGCTTTCATCAGCAGTATCAGTTTCAGATCAGCTATAAAGGAAAACTGACCGCACAACATGGCGTGCTGTTTGAACAGGGAAGGAATCAGGTGATCAGACTTTGTGAATCAGAATGAAACCATACGACTGTATTTGCTGTTCCCCTGTATCGGCCAATGCCAGGAAATCCGGTTGCCCGCAAGCAAATCACTGCAGGACTGTATTCCGTTTCTGAATGAACTGCTGAACGACCGGTTTGCGGACCGTTATCAGCTGGAGGCAGAAACGATCTTTCTGGAAGCACAGACCGGAACTCAGATCAGTCGCACGGTAACGTTATCGAGACAGAATCTGCAGGATGGAATGCGGCTGATTGTCTATTAGGCGGTAAACCGTAAAAGCGTATGATCTGTTTATCTAGAAACGGTGTACGATAAACACGTATGAAGAAAACAACGACAATACCGCTGCTGGCAGCTGTTCTGCTGTTTGCGGGCTGTACCAAAGAATATGGCCGTAACGATATAAAGGACTATGTGAAAAACGTTACCGGACAAACACCAAAGGATGTATCCCGGCAGCCGGAAGAAGTAAGCAATCCGGAGGATACCTATACGGATTATCTGTGGACGGTAACGATGCCGGATGGAACCGTCTTCCATGTGCTGGATGATTATCATTGGGGAATGGAGGCGCTCACGAATTCCCTGACAGATGATTATGACGATGTGCTGCTTGTGAACTGCTACAGCAGTTTTCCGGAGACTTCCTTTGAGCTTTCTACTTCAGAGCAGGAGGGCCTTGTACATGCGTTTCTGCTCTCCAGTTTTACGGATCGGGCAACGCTGAACGAAACCATCCGGGAACTGGAGTCTATACGTACGTCTTCCGATCAACCAGCGCATTATTCCTATCAGCTTCTGTTTGATCACCCATATCGAACGATGGATCATTATGAATCAACCGAAGCTGATGTACATGGTGTTCTCGGGGATAACCCAGTTGACATTGCCCAGGCAGAAACCGATTTACTGTATCTGTGTCTGGATCATCAGTATGCCTGTAAAGCTGACTTCTCCAGTCAGGAAATCGAAACAGCATTGGAAGGCTACAGCCATCGAGTTGGCGTTCGCACTTCGGAAACCGAGGCGTTTGATTTCAGCCATCCGCTTGTCGCAAGCGCCTACAGTTATGGCATTTCGTTTGCGACACTGCATGAAGCTCTGCTTGCGATGGGAATATCGGTTGAAGGAACACCGAATCATTATTCCTTTACTGATACCTTTGGCAATCGCATAGAAATCAGTTATGACTTTCATCATTTGTTTCCAGAAGGAAGAGAAGGCTACTATTATCTGTGCAATGATACGGAAGTAAACATGGATTCGTACTTCTACAATCATTTCACATCTTATGAACTGTCCAGGCGGTTTGGCCTGGATATCAGAGAATTGTGGCAGACGCAGTCCAACTGACTGACGCTAATCAAACCGGTGACGATAGGTGCAGTTCTGGCAGAATGGCTCCTGAATACGGTGTGATTGAAACTGATTGATCAGACTCTGACAGTGTTTTGAATCAAGAATCTCTGTCAGAGTATTTTCGTTTAAATTACCGAGGGGCACCTGGCCATCCGCATCCAGACAGCATGGCACAACCGTCAGATTGGAAAGTATGGCCAGCTGCTGACGGGCGCCAAGGCAGGTGCCAGTCACAATGGACGGATGATTGGAATGGAACGTTTCGGAAGGCCATTTAAAATCATTGGCATAACTGAGAAAAACCCGTTCTGCCAATTTCAGACTGTTTCTGCGGTCCGTCGTCTGAATGGGAAAGACCTCTTCGAGACGGTTCATACAGAAGTGGACAAGCGGTGTGTCTAGTTCCTCGCTGCGCCAGAAACGTAGCTCTGTAATTACAGAGGTATCCGCAGCGGCTTTGATCCAGGAAAAAATTGTTTCCATATATGCATCCGGATCGGTGTTCTGATAGGGCAGTGACTGCATGGATATGCTCAGTTTTCGGAGGCTGCGATGTTCGAGCAGATCAAAATGCCTGCTGAGCAAGGATCCGTTTGTGACAAGCTGCACCTGCATCTGATACTGATCGCAGAGATCCAGCAGTTTACGAAGCTCTGGATGCAACAACGGCTCGCCCTGAACATGCAGGTAGATATAGTCCGTATAAACCTTGACCTGTTTCAGAATCTGCTCGAATTCATCCGGGGTCATAAAATGCACGGGCCGGTGATTGCCGGAACAAAACACACAGGATAAATTGCACTGATTTGTGATTTCGATGTACACACGCTTGATCATGAGGACATTATAATGGATACGGATTCGTTCTGTTTGGAACGAGTGTTATCAGGAGGCTGGTTTGAAACTGCTTAAGAAACTGCTGTCATCGATCGTAATCCTGTTTCTGGTACTGACCGTCTTTTTCAGTACGCTTGCGGTTGGTCTGTTTGTGTACGGCGAAGTTTCCGGACAGCAGCTGATTCCGGAATTTCATACCGTTCAGGATGCGAAGCGATGGCTGAAGTCTGTAGGGGAGTCAACGAACATTCCGCTTCTCAGCAGTTATCTTTCCTCCATAAAAACAAGTGATACACCATCGGCTGATGTTACAGAACAGCTTCAGACCTATGATTCGGAGTTTTATCCTTATTTCCAGATGCTGAATGCGGATCAGAAAATCGTCTATGCGCAGCTTGTTGAGGCGGTAGAGGGCTGTCAGGATTCCTTGACCATGTCTGTATACGGACTGGATTATGAAGCGGCAGAGGATGTCTGGGAGGCGGTCTTTTATGATCATCCGGAACTGTTCTGGCTCGAAGAAAGCGCCTCATTTCATTACTACCCCAATGGCGGCGTGACTTCGATTGATCTGCACTATAACGAACTCGCAGACAATCTGGAATATCACAAATCGTTATTTGATGAAGCAGTCAATGGACTGCTGGGGCAGGCACAGCAGTATTCCTCTTCCTATGATAAAGAGATATACCTGCATAATGCGCTGGTGGAACTGTGTGAATATGATCTGCATGCGTCCTGCAGCCAGAGTGCCTACAGTGCGCTTGTGAACCACAGCTCCGTCTGTGCCGGCTATGCTAAAGCATATCAGCTGCTGATGATGCGATGCGGTATACCCTGTTATTACGCAAGCGGATGGAGCGGGGAGAATCATGCCTGGAATATAACCCAAATTGATGATGAATTCTACAATGTGGATGTGACCTGGGATGATGGCACCCATACGTTTATCTTCTTCAATCGTACCGATGCGGATTTAGCCGGAACCCATCAGCGGATGGATCTGTCCTTACAGCTGCCGGCCTGTCAGGGAGAGCTTCACCACAATACGGAACCGATTCCTCCGATTGACATCAATGCCCTGAGCAGCGGCTCCTGAATGCGCTGAAACAATAGAATTACCCCTTATATTCAAGGTGGAATGATCCGAACCGAAACAATTTTCATCTGTTTTCATATCATTTTCATATTCTGATTCCGATATCCCATTCTGAACTTGATATAATCCTAGGTATGGATGCGATCCTGCTTCTGAATAAACCAACAGGGATTACCAGCTTTGATGCGGTAAGTCGCTGTCGCCGAATATTTCACGAACGAAAAATTGGCCATTCCGGTACCCTGGATCCAAATGCGAGCGGACTTTTAATTCTGCTGCTGGGGCGGTATACAAAATTTCTGCCTTACTGCGTTCATGATCACAAGCACTACCACGCGACCTTTGTATTCGGTCAGAAAACAGATAGCGGAGATATCTGGGGCAATGTAATCGCAGAGAAACAACCGCAGCCTCATACGCTGGAATCGCTGCAGGCAGCAGCCCATACCTTTCTTGGAGATGGAGAACAGATACCGCCTATGGTATCTGCCATCAAGCAGGATGGAAAGAAGCTGTATGAGTTAGCCCGCAAGGGGATTGAAGTGGAACGCAAGCCGCGCCCGGTACATATTTCCCGTATGGAGATCCGTCTTGTTGAAGACGTATGGCATCTCGATGCGATAGTATCCGGCGGTACGTATATTCGTACCTTGATTACGGACCTTGGGGAAACCGTAGGGGAATATGCGGCTATGAGCAGCCTTTGCCGAACCGGGATTGAATCCATTACACTGGAACAGGCATGTACGCTCGAAGCGATTGAAACAGCTCCTGCGTTTGTGCCGCCAAAGCTGATTCTGGATCCCTCGTTTCCGCTTGTCGAAGCCAGTGATCCGGATGCGATCCTGCATGGACGTTCCGTCAGGCTGGATCATCCATCCAATACGGTTATTTTTGAAAAAGATAACGAAATACTTGCGGCTTATCAGAAACAGGAAGACGGCCGCTACCATTGTCAAAGAGGATTGTTATGAGAATTGATAAGATCAGTTTGAGTTATAGTTATAAGCCTAAAACGCCGGTTGTTGCGTGCATCGGGTTTTTCGATGGAGTTCATAAAGGACATAAGGCCTTGATTCAGGAAGCGATTCGTCAGTCAAAGGAACTGAACTGTGCCAGTGCATTAATTACCTTTGAACCGGATCCATGGGTGACCCTCAAGGGAATCAGTGAAGACGAATGCGAACACCTGACCACGACAAAACAGAAGATTAACCTGATTGTTCAGGAAGGAATTCAGAATATCTACATTCTCGATTTTACAAAAGAGATGTCACAACTCAGTGACATGGATTTCGTTGTACGGGTGCTGGGACAGTTGAACCTCAAGGGCCTTGTATGCGGATATGATTTTCATTTCGGCGTTAACGGCACAGGGGACGCGACTCGTCTGAAACAGCTGGTGAACTGTCCGGTGACCGTTGTGGATGAAGTGTCTTCCGACGGAGCCAAGATTTCCAGCAGCCGCATTGTCAACTGCGTGAAAAGCGGAGACTTCTATAAGGCTTATATGCTGCTGGGACATCCGTTTTCCATGGATGGAAAGGTCGTTCATGGCAATCATGTCGGACACACCCTTGGCTTTCCGACGGCTAATGTGGAGTACAGCCCAGAGTATGTGCTGCCGCTTACCGGCGTTTATTCCGGACATGTAATACTGCGCGGGAAACGCTATGGCGCCATGATCAATGTCGGTCATAATCCGACCGTTAACTATTCCCGGCAGATCTCAGTCGAAGCCTATATCTTCAATCTGAATGAAGATATCTACAATCAATATATTTCGGTTATCTTTGAACAGTACATCCGGCCAGAACAGCAGTTCAAAAACAAAGAAAACCTGATCCTGCAGCTGGAACGCGACCGCAGTCAGGTAATGAAGGCACTGGGCTACAAATGAATCTGCCCATTGCTTTTCAAAACCGGATGAAGGAGCTGCTGAAAGAGGAATACGATTCCTATTGTGCTGCGATGGATGAAGCTCCGGTCAAAGGCATTCGGATCAATCCATTGAAATTGGAAAATAAACCGATCAGTGGACTGACGCTTCGTCCAGCCCGCTATGCCGAAAATGGATGGATCTCAGAACAGGAACAGATTGGCGGTACACCGGAATATCTTTCCGGCTGTATCTATTCCCAGGAGCCAAGCGCATCCTTTGCGGTGACTGCAATGGGGCTGTCAGATGGCATGCGGGTATTGGATCTTTGTGCTGCCCCAGGCTCAAAAAGCACCCAGATCGCAGAACGGCTTAATCATACCGGCGTATTAGTGGCGAATGAAACTGTTACTTCACGGGCACAGATTCTGAAAGAAAATCTGGAGCGACATGGCGTCAGTAATGCCATTGTTACCAACAGTGATCCCCGTGATATTGCCAGCGTATTTTCATCCTGGTTTGATGCGGTGCTCTGTGATGCGCCGTGTTCGGGCGAAGGCATGTTTCGTAAAAATCCTCAGGCAGCGGAAGAATGGAGCACAGAGCAGGTTGCTGCCTGTGCAGCGCGACAGGCAGAGATCCTAAATTCGGCAGCTGCGTGTGTAAAACCGGGTGGAATCCTGCTCTACAGCACTTGTACGTTCTCGCTTGAGGAAAATGAGGGCAATGTACAAAAACTGTTAGCGAATCATCCGGATTTCGAACTGATTGCGATCGATCATCCTGGTGGAAGACAAGGCTATCCGTTATTTGAAGGCGCGGAGCGATGCCGGCGCATCTATCCGATGGATGAGGGCGAAGGCCATTTTGTGGCGCGCTTCCGCCGCAAAGATGCGGAAGTAACCGTCAGAGAACTGCCGTTATTAAAGAGTGAGCCAATTCCAGCCTGTGTGACGTCGTTTCTGAAGGAACACCTGACAACGCCGTACCCATATCTCTATAAAAAAGGCGACAGCATCTATGGCGGAACCGTACCGTTCTACGATATTCGACCGGTTCGTCTCGTACGGCATCAGGTACTGCTTGGGACCGTACGCAAGGATCGGTTTGAGCCGGGCCACGCCTGCGTGATGTCTGCTTACGGGAGCTTTAAACCCGCAATTGAACTCTCACTGGAGGAGCTGAACCGCTATCGCCGGGGAGAAACGCTTGTCAAAGACAGTCCGAGCGGATGGGCAGCGGTAACTGTCAATGGGCATGCGATCGGGCTGGTCAAAAGCGATGGACATCTCCTGAAAAATCATTATCCGAAAGCGTTTCGGATCCGTTAGGAAAACAGTATGGAACTTGATCTGTTTCAGTTTATTGAAGAAACCATAAAGCTCTATGATCTCCATGAAGCCGGTTTTATTTATGCGGAAACGGTTTTATGTGATTTTTTTGAGCAGCTGGAAAAAGAAGTTTCTTCGGATGTCGTTGCGGTTCATTCCCGTGTGAAAAGCAGGGAAAGCCTGCGGGAAAAACTGCTGCGCAATAAGTTTTATCTTCAGTACAAGGATCCATTAACCGCAATACAGTCGTTATCCGATATTGTCGGTGTTACACTGGAATGCCGATTTATCCGCAATGAGGCAGAGCTTTACCATGCGCTTCAGAGGGATTTCAGTGCGCCTAATGAAGACGGCTATGCGATCTGCCTGCAGAATCCGGATATCCTGCTGAACCTTGGCATGCCGCAGCCGCAGCTGCAGCGCAATGGCTATGCAATCTACAGGGTGGATGGCAAGTATCGTTTCAATGATCTGTATATCGGCTTTGAGCTGCAGATCAAATCTCTGGTTCATCGTTTCTGGAGTGAGATCGAACACGAAGTGGTGTATAAGAATCAGGAAATGGTGCGCAATGCCCGTTTCATGAAACAGATGCTGAGTTCGATCCGCGACAGTCTGGATGTTGTGGATC